>DATGFY010000225.1:0-11118 GCA_035308785.1 Bacteroidota bacterium
AAAATGATGCTTGACGTACGGACTGATTACCATTGCTTCGGTTCGGTGGGCGTCGATGTGATCGGGTCCGTTTTGAGCATCGTCTTCTACGATGAAGATTGCCGATTCCTTCCAATATTTGCTCTTGGAGATGCGCTCGATGAACATTCCGACAGCTAGATCGTTCTGTGCGACGAACGCACGAGGCGTGAGTTTCCCTTTCGATGTTCCGCTCGTATGATCGTTCGGAAGATCGATGACCTCGAGTTGCGGCAAATTGCCATTGTGCTCATATTCGGTGAGTTCCCGGTCCCACTCTTTTACCCGGTCGACATCCGAATAATCCAAATCCCACCCGCGGAAGAGCGGCGCAACCAGTCCCTCCTGCGATGGCATTTCTGCACGCACGGTATCGCCGACTTTCGGCGGCACGTCGACATATTCTCCGTAATCGCGGAACGTGACACGATTGGCAGTGCAGTCGTCCCAAATATAACCTACTGATGGGCGCGACGTTGGGTTGGCGGCTTCGAAATCGTACTTGCCCCCGTGGTTGCCGTAATACGTCGGAAGCGTTTTTTCAATATAATCGGTCACGTAGGCGCCGGTGGACCAGCTATGCCCGTCCGCGCTCACTTCGGCGTCAGCGTAAAAATTATCGAGCAGAACAAAATTCTTGACTAAAGCGTGGAGGTTTGGCGTGACCTCCTCGCCGAACAACGTAAGCTTCGGATCCCCCTTACCTCCTTTGATATCCCCGAACACTTGGTCGTAGGTGCGATTTTCCTTGATGATGTAGAAGATGTGCTTAATCGGTGAGCTTTGGCCTAACCATCTTGGAATCGGATTTGCGCTCGTATCGGACTCGCTCACCGTCGCATTGCCTTTATAGCGTGCATTCTCCAGAACATCCCGCATGTATATTGCAAGTTGTTTCGCATCAGGTGCGGAAACAATCCCGATGGTTCCGTTGAGCATCGAAGACGTCCGCTGATCCGCCGCAGTGTGCTTACCGGGAACCGGCCCGTCGGGATTTGCATGCGAACTGCTCCCCTTGCCGCTCGCATAGACAATCGTTGCTCCGTTGTTGATTAATCGAACGCACGTCGGGTACCAATTCGTGGGGATAAAACCAACCGCTGCCGCAGAGTCCGGTTTTGTTAAATCCATTACGGCGATGCAATTATTATCGGCATCGGCAACATATAGTATGTGGCCATCACCGCTGAGGGTGATTGAATTTGGGGTACTCCCCTCCGGCGAATTCTTATACATTGCGGAGGAAAGCGTCCTAACCACCTTCAATGACGTAAGGTCGATTACATCGATAATGTTCTCGTTTGCGCACGCGACATAGAGAAATCTGCCATCGGATGACTGCACCATTTCATTCGGATGATCGCCAATGGCAATCGAAGTCTTTATCTCAAGATTCTTCGGATCGATCACGTCAACTTTCGAGCCGCCCCAGAGAGATACGAAAACGGATTTCTTGTCCACCGAAAGCAAATCGGTGTATAACATGCTCCCGAGCGAAACCTGTTTTTCAATCTTTTTCGATGCAAGGTCAATCTTAAACAACGTCCGGTTCTGCTTGCCCGCAGCGTATAACATTCCCGTTTGGTCGTCGATATCGATCCCGCTTAGCCACGTCGTATCGGCATCCTCTTCGTGCGCCCAGGCATTCCCGATAACAACGGAATCATTCAGGGTCGCCTTGCCATTGTTGAAGCCAAACAAGTAGATGCGATTTCCTGTCCCGCCGGAGACCGCAAAATGTTTTCCGCCATCGTAGAATTTCAATCCAAGCCAGCATCGCTCGAGCGGAATCTTCTGGATCACTTCGCCCGATGAAAGCGAAATCACCGATAGCCCTTGCTGCCCGCCGCCATTGTTCGAGACAATCGCATATTTCTCCTTCGGATCGATTGCGATATTCAACGGCATCGTCCCCACCTCGACCTGCTTTCCAGCGGGCGAAAGCATCCACCCGTTCGGCAAGATCGTCTTCCCGTTGGGGAGTTTGCCGGGAACGGCGTTCGAATCGGTCTGTGCAAGACCTCCAACGCGGAGAAGGAGAAATAACACACCGAGGAATAATTGCGGTTTCAGTTTCATAGTAAAATCCATCTCAAGAATAATGAATCAAAGTCTATCACAAATTATCGAAAAAAGCGTGCATCGGCAAATTATCAAATTGTTACGCAAGACTGCAATCAGCAGCGCCTTCATACCAAAAACACGCATTTGTTGCGTAGCTTCAGCACGCCCGCAATGAATTGATAAAGGGCGTAGAGTTCGAGCGCGAACGTGAAATAGCCAAGATACCCAAGCAGCGGCATCTCAAAAATATGCGCGAACCCCACGTACGGTATGTCGTAAATCCATTTCGGATACGAATAATAATTCCACATTTCCCAAAAGAATCCGCACACGAGACATCCTAACCATAACTGGAGAATCGGTTTCCACCGGCCTGTCGAAGTGTATGTGAGGAGTGAGTCAAATCTCAGCGAATAATTGACCGGTTCCAGAATACAATAGACCCCGCTCCAGACGAACGGGAAGAAGTACCGCGGCCAAACCATCACCAAACAGACCATCGCGCAGCCCAGGACGTAAAGAATGTTCAGCGTCCTCTTCACCGGCCGTATGACAATCCATTTCGCGGGTTTCCGGAACCAAGGAAGCGTTCCCACCAATTCAACCGTACCGAACACTGCGGGCATGACGACGGAGAAACTTAATGAGGCAAGCAGCGCAAGAGTGATATTCGAAAACGGCACTTCGCCCAGATAGATCCAATTCTGCGTCCGGAGATTGAACAACTCGAACACCCACCACGTCGGGAATGAAAAGAGGAACAGCAAAGCGTACCCTTTGGGATTTCGAGTTAGCATCGAACTCCCTGCTCGGAGATGTGTCAGGGCGTCAACGGTTAAACAATAGCCCAACCAAAGTGGAAAAAACGCCCATGCCGTCCGCATTCCCGTCAGCTCCCAATTTAAACCCCAGAAAACGGCAATGAGGATTAGGCCTAGATAACCGTATAAGGGAAATCGCTTTATGCTCTTATTCCTCCCGGTCTAGTTGCGACTGATTAGAACAATTCGACACGTTCCCCCGTAGGAGCGGGGGAACGTGAGGTGGACTCTTGCTCCCACGCTCCCGCGTGGGAGCAGTGGGTTTGCCATTGCAAATGAGCGGAACAATTCGTAAGATGTGTTTTATACTCCGGATAACCGTGAGAAAACGTACTAATATATACTGAGAGGAGCCACTATGTCGGTCTTTAAAGAGTTCAAAGATTTCATCATGAGAGGCAACGTTCTTGACCTTGCGGTCGGTATCGTCATCGGCGCTGCGTTCGGGAAGATCGTGACCTCGTTCGTCACCGATATGATGATGCCGCCAATTGGATTATTGGTCGGCGGAGTCGATTTCAGCAGTCTGAAGCTCACGATCAAGGCCGGACCGCCTGCCGTAACGTTGAATTATGGCATGTTCATCAATACAACGATCGATTTTCTGATCGTTGCCGGGGCAGTATTTCTTCTCATTAAATCGGTGAATGCGTTCATGAAGAAAGAAGCTCCGCCGGTTACCACCAAAGACTGTCCGGAATGCAAGATGCCGATTCCCCTCGCCGCAAAGCGCTGTGCACATTGCACAAGCGTCGTTCCTGCGTAACGCCATTTATCATACCCGAAAACAAACAAGCGCGACTCCGAGAGGGTCGCGCTTGTACTTTTACATACATTACTGCATACACGCCTCCCTGCCACTAGCCGGTAGGGAGTACAACACTAATCCTTCCTCACTGCTCTTTCTGCCACTCCGGGAACTGACCGGTAATCCAAGGCGCGCCCGCTTTTTCCATGCTGTTTTGCACCCGCGCCATATCTACCGTAACAAGAGTCTTGAGGTCGCCTAAAACCTTCGTAAAGGCATCTGCGGCGACGTTATAGGCCATTTCGTGAGTCTGGGTAGGCAAAGAGGTGGATCCGTTTTCATCCCCCAATATGGTGTTCACCCGGTCGCTAATGGAGGGCGCATCATTCTCATCGCGTGAGCGCGCGGTGCTGTTCCCTTCCAATGCAAGCAGGATATTGTTGTTACGCATTTCGAGATCGAGCAGATCTTTATACAGCGCGTCCACCGGCGCCGCGGTCTGCGCAAGATCGGCTTTCGCCTGATCGATGCGGCTCTTGAGCTCGCCCGCAATGCGCTGTGCGCCGTTGAGAGCGCGGGAAAGCCGTGTCACCTTCATCTGGAACGACAGAAGCTTCGCACGGTCTCCCATCGAAAGGTTTTCAATCCCCGGTACTACCACATTGAATTTCTGCGGTCCCGCAAGGGCGGTCACAACCCCGTTCACCTTCTTGTACATCGTGACGGCATACGTACCCGGCAGCACAGACGCTCCGCCGTCATTTCCGTCATCGCTGGGGTGCTGCTCAAAGAACTGCGCAGGATATTTCAAATTCCATGTGATTCGCGCCATGCCTTTGGAATTCCCGGCTTCAAGTTTCCGCACAACGTTGCCTGCCGAATCAGTCACGACGAAGAAAACCGATGGGGCCTCCTCGAGTTCTTCGGCACGCAACTCATCCAGCGTTGCATACTTGACTTGCTGCTTGTTCTTTTCCGCTTCCTTCTCGGAGTCCTGACGTTTTTCTTTAAGAGTTTTCAGCTCCTCTTTCAGATAGTACGTAAAGGTTGCACCGAATGGAGGATTGGAAGCTCCGTAAAATGCTTCACCCTGCGAGCCCCTTTTCCCGCCACCTAAGGGCGATGCTTCGACGTACAGCAACGCATCCTTGATCGGGAAAATTGAGGTTTGGTCGAAGGTTTCTTTCTTAACATTGCGCAAGAGAGAATAATCATCTAGTACATAAAAGCCGCGCCCGAACGTTGCGGCAACGAGATCGCCTTCGCGTTTTTGAATTGCGAAATCCCGAATCGCAATAGTTGGCAGGCCTGCCTTTAGCTGAATCCATTTCTGGCCGCCGTCCACGCTAAAGAATGCGCCAAATTCCGTCCCGACAAATAGTAGATTCGGATTCACATTGTCTTCGGCGATCGCAAGCACGGGACCGTTCTCCGGTAGATTTCCTCTGATCGATGTCCACGTTTTGCCGAGATTGTTGCTCTTTACGATATACGGCTGGAAATCGCCCGAGCGGTGATGATCGAACGACGCATACACTACATTGGCATCGTACTGCGAGGTGACGATACGGCTGACAAACGTGGTATCCGGAACTCCCGAGAATGTTTCATACGTCGTCCAGTTTGCGCCGCCGTCTTCGGTGACACGGATGACGCCGTCGTCTGTGCCGGCGAAGATCAAACCTTCTTTCAGGGGTGATTCCGAGATCGCCGTGCAATTGCCGAAGAGCGATGTCGACGCATTCTTTGCAACCGCATCGGGTCCCCATACTTTACCCATTACCGGAAGTTCGTTGCGCTTAATGCCGCGATCCAGCGAGGGGCTAATGGCCTTCCAGGAATTCCCGCGGTCGTCGCTTCGGAAAATCTTGTTTGCGGCAAAATATAACCGCGTATGTGAGTGCGGGCTGATAATGATCGGCGAATCCCAGTTCCACCGGAGTGGATCTTCTCCTGCGCCAACCATCGGTTGAATGCCGATCTGCTCGCCCGTTTTCCGGTCGAAGCGCACTAATCCGCCGTACTGGCTTTCCGCATAGATGGTATTCGGGTCCTGGGGATCCACGCGCGATTGGAATCCGTCGCCTCCCGTCGTTACGAACCAGTCGGAATTGACGATACCCGATTCATTTCGCGTCCGCGCCGGACCGCCCAACGAGGCGTTGTCTTGCGTGCCGCCATAGACATAATAAAACGGCGCTTCGTTATCTACGTCGACGTCGTAAAACTGCGTGATCGGAATATTATTGTGGAATATCCAGTTCGCCGCACGGTCGAACGATTCATACAATCCGCCGTCGCACCCAACGAGGTAATGATTGGTGTTTTCCGGATCGATCCACATCACGTGATTATCGACGTGTTTGCTCTTCTCGCCGAGATTATGCAGCGTCTTGCCGCCATCGGTCGAAACCTGAATCAAAAAACCCATGACGTAGATGCGGTCAATATCTTTCGGGTCGGGAAAAATCGTTCCGTAGTACATCGCTGTTGCATCAAAATCGTTTCGTTTTTCCCACGTGGCACCTGCATCGGTTGTGCGGAAAATTCCGCCCTTCTTCTGCGCTGCTTCGACCTGTGCGTAGATAACATTGGAATTCAACGGTGACATCGCCAGCCCGATTCTGCCAAGATCGACTCCCGGTAAACCGGAATTAATCTTATTCCACGTCGCACCCGCATCGGTAGATTTATAAATTGCCGATTCCGGTCCGCCATCGATTAATGTCCATTCATGTCTTCGTCTCTGGTACGCAGTCGCGTACAGCACATCGGGATTCTTCGGATCCATCGCCAGATCGCTCGCTCCGGTATTCTCGCTGATGGACAAGATATTCTTCCATGTCTTTCCCGCATCGGTGGTCTTGAATACACCCCGGTCTCCACCGGCCGACCACAATGGACCTTGTGAAGCGACATAGACGGTATTATCGTTGCGAGGATCGATTACGATCCGAGCGATGTGCTCAGATTTCTTTAGCCCCATATTCTTCCACGATTTTCCTCCGTCTTCGGAGCGGTACACGCCATCGCCATAGCCCACGCTTCGCTGGCTGTTATTTTCGCCCGTTCCAACCCACACGACAAACGGGTTCGTCGTATCGATGACAACCGTACCAATAGAGTACGATCCTTCGCCATCGAAAACCGGCGTATAGGTGTTGCCCGCATTCGTCGTCTTCCACACTCCGCCGCACGCAACACCGACGAAATATGTGCTATGGTCGTGAGGGTTGACCGATAGTGAAACTATCCGGCCGCCCGTTACCGAAGGACCGATCGAGCGCCACTTGAGGGCGCTAAACGTTCCGGAACTCATCGGATCGTTGGACGATTTCGAATCGTCAGAACCTTTCTTCTTATCCGATTTCTGAGAAAAAGCGACAGCGAAGACCAGCATTAAACTGAAAATGAAGGCAAGATTTCGTGAAAAGCGAGTCATGGAGTTACACAAAAAAAGGTGGTCAAATAGGGATTTGAATTCATATTATACGGGAATGGAGCGAAAAAAACAATTCGCCGCACCCGCAGGTTTACGCATATTTGGGATGAAAGGTTACTGCCTTTCGTTGTTCTAATACAAAATACCCTAGGATAGCTAACCCTGCATACAATTTGGGATATGCAAGCAGGATTAGTGGAAATGAGGCGTAATTCAGGGATTTATATCCGATCGGTTTTGCCATGATTATCAGGGCAAGGATAAATAGCCAGTCTATCATCGCCATTCTTTCTCCAAGATATATTCTCTTCAGCAATTTGTTCAGAAGTCCGATGACCAATGGGAGAAAAAGGACGAAATGATACTCTTCCGCAAGCGGCGCGGTAACAACTCCTGCGGCAACTACGGCAGCGAACGAGAGCATCACCCATTCTGATTTGCCGTCAAACATTGAATGTTCCAACACAACTGCAATCACCGCAAGATTGAGCAAATAGCTGATCAAGGTAACGACCGCAGGCGACAGTTGAAGTAACGGATTTGGAAGCCAGGCAGGGTCATAAGAAAAAAGGTGATGAACCAAACCATTGACCGTTTGAAACGAAGTATGGGCATCGGTTGGAAGATTACCCAATGTAGATACGACATGATGATAGTATATTCGCCATGTTTCTGCACCGAAAAATGGGAGCGTGCCTATTACTATAATGATTATCGCAAGCAAAGCATAAAACAACTCCCTCCATCGCTTCGTTACCGCAAACCACGCCAATGGAACCACACCGTACCCTTTTAGTGTCATCGATAGTCCAACCGGAAGTGCAGTCAGCAATTTTCTTTGCGTTCGAACACCGAACATGCACAGTGAAAAGAAAAACAATAATAAGAAATAAAGCTGGCCCAAAGCGATGTTGTCATAAATAGGACGCCACAGAAATATCAACGCGGCGATTCCGATCCCAATATCGCTCCTTAACGATATGCCATAGATGTGAAACAAGATTCCGATTGATGCTCCGAAGAACCCTAACGAAACAACGCTCCATATGATTTTAGCGGTCACCGGAGGAAGCCAGCAAAACGGAAGTAGTGCGAGCGCGTTCGTCGGAAGATTGTTTGGCATATCCACAAGGTTCGGCATGCCGAATGAATGCACCAAATCGTTAAATTTCGAATAGTCGTACACCTGACGGAAATCGATTCCGCCTGCAAGAGCTCTTGCATAGGTATAGTATGCAGCAAACCCGTGCGTAACATGAGGTATCCAGCGGTAACAATAGATGGCGTAGCATACAAGCGACGCGACCAACGCTACCTTTAACGCAATGCTCAGGATTGTCGATTCCTTTGCCATACGAGGGCTCAGAACTTATCTAACAAGGCAATCACCGGATCGACTGACAACGTGCAAACACATTGTTGGCATCGTTCAAGAGTGTAATCGCGCACATCACGGCGCGTAGCCACTGCGGCGGGAGTATTCATCAACTTATCTATTGCGCCGCCGCGAAGATTTCCGAAGGTTGGAAGGAAAAAGCACGGCTGGACCTCCCCGGTCGAAGTTATTACTGCCGAAACCATCGGCGCGTTGCAATTATTTCGCGGGAATGGCGCCATACCATTTAATGCCTCAAAATAGTGGACAATGTGGCGCAACTGATCCTCCGATTGCCCTATAAATCCACTTCGGATATCGGCGTGGTGCTCTGAAATCAACCGATTCATGATCTCACTGAATTCTGCCGCCTCCTCTTTATCCAGAAGAATTCTCGAATCCGGCACGACTTGTCCGCGTGTATCCCGCCCAAATCCCCCTGAGAGCACATCCGCCGCGAGAAAGGTAATCCGATCTACGCCAAGTTTCTTGGCTAATTCCACCATCGCCACCACTTCTCGGTAATTTTCTTTCTGCAGTACTGTTCGTATTGCCAATTCCGGTTTATCCGGCAGGTGGAAGACCTTCCCAATCCCTTCAAGAATTCTATCGAACGATTCTACTCCGCGGATCCGGTTGTGCGTTTCAGCTCGGGCTCCGTCGAGCGAAATGATAATCTCGGAAAAATAATTCGCTATCTCCTCATACCTCTTTTCAAGAAGTAATCCGTTCGTAAGCAATGTTTGTTTGACACCGATACGTGCAAATATCTCGCAGATTTCAGGGAAGTCGCGCCGGATGAGCGGCTCGCCGCCGGAATAGACGATATGCCGTAAGCCGAAATCCTTTAAAGATTGAGATATGGCCTCGATCTCTTGAATACTCAATTCATTTGGGAGCGATTGGCGGTAAGAACACGTAATGCATTTGAGATTGCAGCCTTCCGTGACGTACAATATCACTATCGGCAGCGTCCGGCACGTAAGCGTCCGCGTATTGAGGAATGCCTTAAAATTCAAATTGCATCCTGAGCGATTATCTTTGAGATGTTCATCGGGTATGTAAATGTAGCCAGAAATCGAAGAACAGTCAAAACAATCAAAAATACAAAACCCGCGCCCAGAGAGTATCCGGACGCGGGTTGGAGTGGTTGTGAATAAGCGTTACACTATTTTACAAGTAACATTTTCCGCGTTTGGGTAAAATCTCCTGCCGCAATCCGATATAAGTAAACACCGCTTGGCAGATTCGCCGCATTGAATTCAATGTGGTATGTTCCCGCCGGGTATGTGCCGCGGACTAATTCGGCCATTTCCTGGCCAAGCACATTGTACACCCCAACGGTCACGAATTGTTTATCCGGCAAACTGAATTCTATCCCAGTCGTCGGATTGAATGGATTGGGATAATTTTGTTGAAGCGTGAAGTTCGCGGGTATCCGATTAGGTATTTGCTTAACCCCGGTTGCACTGCCGATCTTTGTCACCAATGTATAATGCGTCGGAGAGAACGATCCGCTTGAGTACGACCCATCGACAGCAAAGTTGGCCTGTGTGCCATCATTCCCGAAGAAGACAACACTGTAATTAACGGATGTTGAGGTTCCTCCACCTGGTGAGTGGACGATGGCAGAGTCTGTTTCAAGATATCGGACGACACTGACCGTGGCTCCTCCAGGGATTTTCATCATCCCCGATCCTGCGGGTGCGTAGCGGTGAAAATTTTCGGTAAACTTCCCCGGCGTGAACGTATCGTTCAGGGTATCATGCGATGTCCAGACCGCACTGTTACCCGAAAGCGGCAGAGCGATAGATTTCTGCGCTGATGAGGAAAAAATGGCCCACATCGAATCTGCGGGGAACGGATATCCGGGCGGCGGTGTGGGCGTTGTGACAGCGTGTATCCCTTCTCCGACAACATAGAGTCCATTCGATTGCAGGACAAAATAAATTACAAATTTCACATTCGTCGTCCAGATGCTATCGGCGAAGCTTATGGTTTGTACAAAGGCTTGTGTTGCCGTGGGAAAGGAATCTTGCTCCGGTTGTCCCGCAGGTGAAACATAGTCCTGCGTATCGCGGCGCCCCGATACAGCGTTGAAGGTAATAAAGCTAAAGTCCCACGTTTGCCCGTCTGAAGAGTTTCCGAGATTCAGATTCCGCTGCAATGAATCGGTCTGACTTAAAAAGGCGGTGTTTGCGAATGCGCTGCTCATATCCGATTCAGTAATGGTGACTTGCCCAAAGGAAATTGTGAGGCAAACCATTGTGCTGATACATGTAGCGAGAAAAATTCTATTCCAACGGTTCATGCGTATTCCCCGAAAATTGATAAATATTGATTGTGATCTAGTCGTTCTTTCTTATGTAGCCGAAAGATACGCGAATTCGCGGCACAGGACAATCACATGAATATGGGATATTGCGCTTCATCTAGAATTGAATTTCTCGAATCCAAAAATACAAAACCCGCACCCGGAACAAATCCGAGTGCGGGTTCAGAAAAGGTGAACGAGCCTCAGATTATTTTATAAACAGCATTCTTCGTGTTTGGGTGAACTCTCCTGCGGCAATTCGATACAAATAGATTCCGCTCGGAAGATTCGCCGCATTGAATTCAACGTGATATGATCCGGCAGGATATGTGCCTC
>DATGFY010000226.1:0-11068 GCA_035308785.1 Bacteroidota bacterium
TGTTCGAAAAGACTCCGGTATTTCCGTTCAGTCTCGCGCACTACTGCGTCGGCCTTGCGCCGGTCAGTAACATCGCGGTAGTTGAGGATGATCGCTTCGATATTAGCATCGCCAAGGAGGTTGGTTGCAATCGTTTCAATCCAACGGTACGAACCATCGGCATGGCGGAAGCGAAATTCAGACCGGAGCTTCTCATTCGGCCGTTTTAGCGCGTCGGCAACCAAAGCGCGCGCGGCAGCGACATCTTCAGGATGCAAGAACTTGGTAAGGGATTCGCCTATGCTTTCTTCAATCGTGAAACCAAGAATGCGAAGCGTTGAGGGGGCGGCGTACATGATCTCGGCGGTCTTATCGATCAGGAGGATGCCGTCGGAACTGTTTTCGATCATCGTGAGAAAGCGAAGTTCGTGCCGGCGGATCAATTCTTTCGAACGCATTTGTTCGCGCTGTTGTTCAGCATCGCGAAGCGCCCGATGAACGGCGGTGCCGAGGCGGCTCATCCTGTCCTTCAGGATGTAATCGGCGGCGCCTTTCTTCAATGTTTCGATAGCAAAATCTTCGCCAATGGTACCGGAAATAATGATGACCGGGGTTGTAGGAATTTTATCGGCCACAATCTTGATTGCCGCGACGCCATCGAATCCGGGGAGGTTGTAATCGGCAAGGACAATATCGGGTTTGAATTCATCGAGATCGCGCGTGAATTCCGCCTTTTCGCGAACGACTTTTGCGACAACTTTCCCAAGTCCGTTCCGATTAAGTTCACGAATAATCAGTTCGGCGTCATTCGGGTTGTCTTCGAGCATCAATATGCGGAGGCCGTTTTTCATTGAGGTAAATGATTGCAGATGCAAGATTGCAGATCGTGCGCGCTTCAATACGTATGAGTAATATATCGAAGGAGTGCGCGGATTACAACAGTGATTGTGACGGGCGTCAGAGGTTTACAGGCGGGATCGGGCTAAAATGACGTTTCTCATCGGCAGGGGCAATATTGCCGATGTGGAATTCCGCTAGGCGGTGGGGAGCGTAAAGTAAAAGGTTGCCCCCTCTCCTTCTATCGATTCTGCCCGGATCGTGCCGCCGTGGCGATGGATAATTCTCTGAACTATCGCCAGCCCGACACCGGTTCCTTCGAATTCTTCGGCAGAATGCAGCCTTTGAAAAACACCGAACAGCTTCGACTTGTATTCCATATTGAACCCGACACCGTTATCGCGGATAGAATAAACGGTTGTATGATCTTCCATCGCGGCTCCGATCTCGATTCTCGGATCGGGATTCTTTCGGGTAAACTTGAACGCATTGGAGATCAAGTTCACATACACCTGGCGAACCAGGGCTGCATCGCCGCGCGCCGGTGGCAAGTCTTCGATTGATACTGTGACCTGCCTGGTTGGTTCAGCATTGCGTAATTCTTCAACAACGGATCCGGCAACGGTGTTCATATCGATCTTCTCCGGAATGGGTTCCCTGCGGCTGAGGCGCGAGAACGCCAACAGGTCGTCGATCAACTTCCCCATCGTAGCAACATTTTGTTTGATGATATTCAAATATCTCTTGCCATCATCGTTCAAGCGCGGGCTAAAATCTTCCAAGATTGCACCGGAAAAACCGGCAATTGCACGAAGCGGCGCGCGTAAATCGTGGGAGACGGTGTACGTAAAAGACTCTAGCTCGCTCACCACCTCCGAAAGCTGGTGCGTGCGCTCTTCGACTCTCAGCTCGAGCTGCTCGTTGAGCATCCGAACTTCTTCTTCGGCGCGCGAGCGTTCCACAATTTCCGTCCGCAGAAGGTCGTTTGTTTTCAGCAACTCCGATGTACGCTCTTTGATGCGGACTTCGAGATCCTGGTGTGCACGCCGGAGAGATTCTTCGGCAAGTTTGCTCTCAGTCAGGTCCCGCACAATCTTTGAAAAGCCGCGCGGTATCCCCCGCTGATCGTGAACGGGGGTGAGCGTCACATCGGCCCAATACTGCGTGCCGTCTTTCCGCACGCGCCAGCCCTCCGATTCGTATTTTCCATCGAGGGAAGCTTTTAACAGCGCAACTCTCGGCCTTCCCGCTTCGATGTCCGAAGCGGTATAGAACCGCGAAAAGTGTCTGCCAATAATTTCATCCGAACGGTACCCTACGATGCGTTCAGCGCCGGTATTCCAACTGCGGACATAGCCTTCCGGATCTAACATGATGATGGCATAATCACGAACGTCTTCGACGAGAAGACGAAAGCGTTCTTCACTTTCGCGCAGGCGTGTTTCGATTAGGTTTTGTTCGGTGATATCTTGCGCTGTGGCAAAGATTCTTGCGCCGGATCCGGCGCCGGAATTCTTCAATACTTCGCAGTGGGTTCGGAGAACGCGAACCTGTCCGTCGCTGCGTTCGATCCGATAATCGAATTCGCACGGAGTGCCATATTCAACCATGCGCGTGAAGTGCTCGCTGAACAGTGTCGCATCATCCGGTCGAATAAATCCGATCAACGCCTGGAGCGTCGGGACGAACGATTCCTTTTCGACGCCATGGATGCGGAACATTTCATCGGACCAGATCATGGAGGCGGGATTGATGGCACATTCCCAGTTTCCCAATCGGGCAACCTGCTGGGCAGTCGCCAGGCGCTCTTCATTTTCGCGCGCTGCACGCTCAGCTTGCACACGCAGGGTGATATCGCGCCCTTCAGCGACGATATATTTGATGACGCGGTTTTCATCAAATACCGGGACAAGCGTCAGATTCAAAACCATTGCGGCACCCGAGGCAAGATGGATCTCTTCATCAATACTCACGGTTTCACCCGATTGCGCTTTCAGGAATTTTTCGCCCAACCGCTTCTGGACGACCGGATCGAATAGGAAAGAGAGCTTCTCGAAGACCGTCCCTCCCAATAGCTCCTCCCGCGGTAGTCCGGAGAGCATTTCGACTGCCCTATTGACGAGGAGAATAGTCCCATCGGCGCCAATCTTAGCGCTGTAGATAGACATATTATCAACAAATTCGCGAAGCTCTTCTTGTCCTTCAATGGTCAGTACTTCCGCGCGGAGGCGTTGAGTGACATCGCGGACAATGCCGATGATGCCGCCGATCGTCCCGTTCTCATAGAGCGGCGTCGTGGAGAACTCTCCGGTGAGATATTCGCCATTCTTTGAACGCACGCGGAGGTGATGGAGAGGAGGCGAGACGCCAGACAAAACAACTCTGAACATCGAAAGGCCGGCAGAGAAATCATCGGGATGCAGAATATCTTTGAACGATTTCCCGATCCAGTCCGATGTCAGCCAGCCCGTCATTGATTCGAATACCGGATTGATAAACGTGATCTCCCCATGAACATTCGTCGTAAAAATCACGTCGCGCACGTTCGAGATAAATAGGCGGTTCCGTTCTTCAAGCGCCTGCAGCCGCGCAAGAACAGTGCGGAGATCTGCGAGTTCGCTCCGGAGATGTGTAACGGATCCTCCCGGAGATTTCATTGCTGAAACCTTCTTTTTCTTTTTTATTGGTCCTGCTTTTGCCATTATTTACGGAATGCCAGTTTCGCTCGAATCTGCTAGAGAACTCACGAATACGTTAATACCAAAATTGCTCGACGGGTGGGCGTGAGGTTAGTATGAAGATAGAAAGTTCGAGATGAAAAATCAATGAGAAGAGAACACAGCCCGAAGGAGTCGTGCCGAAGGAGAATTTGGAGGAAAACAGAACGGCCCAACAACCACACAGGGGCTTGATTCATCAAGCCCCTGCTGATTAGCGGTCACATTGCGGTTATTTTATCAGGATCATCTTCTTCGAATCGATGAACAACTGGCCTTGTGTCCCATCCGGAGATGCCCCGGATTGCGCTACGATTCGATAGAAATAGACTCCGGAGGCAAATCCCTTCCCGGCAGATATGCCGTTGAACGAGGCTTGTTGGGCGCCCGCATCGAACTGTTGATGATCGATGAGGGTGGCTACTTCTTGGCCGAGCACGTTATAAACGGTCAGAGTTACGAGCGCCGGATCCGTCAAGTCGAAGCGGATCGTCGTCGTCGGGTTGAACGGATTCGGATAATTCTGGTAGAGTCGCATTGCAGTCGGAACATCTTCATTCTCTCCGTCAGCGACGTCGGGAGTATAGTTCGGCGTAATAATCGCTGGTGCGGAAGTACCCGCCAGCAAGAACGGCACGTCGAGCAGTTGTTTCACCCCGATAAGCTTAAGCGAGTCGCTCCAACTGGCCGTATCCATCGGTCCGGAGAATGCCAGGTTGAACTGTTGGATCAAGCTGTCGAACGTTTGTGCGTCGCCGGTCGACGCGAACAGGTGGAAGGTCATCGCGGAGTCGCCATGCGCCGCGATTTGCTTCAGCGACCATCCGTTGAACGGACTACTCGGTGAATTGTAAAGCAGTTCCCCGAATCCGGCCTGGCTGATCTGCAAAGCGCTCATCGCAATGTTGAATTTCAGCGCAAGCAGGTCCGCAAAGCCGCGGTTGCTTTGCTTCGACGGAGGCAGTGACGTCTGTTGTTTGGTAAAGTTGAATCCGTTCGGTGTGAGCGTGTGCTTTCCGGATTTATCGATCAGCGAACTGTACATGTTATTCGCCGATTTCATCAGCACCCATCCATAGTGCGATGACGCGTTGAGCTCCGGCACGCCGATGAGTAGGCCGCTCGTCGCTGCGAACGCACCGTCCGTATAGACGGCTGAGCGGACAAGCGCCGTATTCGGCATCGGAAGTTCGAGCATCTGCTTTGTCGGCAGCACGCCTTTGAGCGTCGGAATCTTCGTCACGGGACCAACCCATAATTTGGTAATCTCCTGCGCCATCGGTTTCGTGGAACGACCCTTGAGAATTACCGATGCATGGCCGCCGAGCGTTCCGGTGAATGTCCAGACACCTTTAGATATAGTATGGGTGAAGCCGGCCGAATCCAGAAGCGTGAATTTCGATGTTTTAAACTCAGCACTGAACTGCGTCACGGCGCTGTCGCCGGTATTGGTGATGGTAAACTCCCAATAGTCGGTGACCGGCTTCTTCTTTGTTGCCGTTTTCGAAATCAGTGAGTCGTAGGTGAAAGTCCGGTACTTCGCGTTGTAGCTCGTCTTGAGTGCGAACGAAGCACGAAGGGTATGATTTGCCGATACCGAGTCGAACGCATAGCTCGTCATTGTCCCGACCGAATCGCCATCCACCACCACCTTCGCGACGCCGTAACGCGGCGCCGGGGTAATACTGAACGATTGATTCGCACCGTATGCCACAACGACGGAATCGGACGGAGTGACGCTTCCGTTTGAATCTGCCGTGGCGACAATGATATACGTATCGATTGCGAATTTCACCGCTATCGTATGGTTTGCCGCCACCGAATCGAACGTGTACGCAGCCGCCGCACTAATGGAATTGCCATCGACAAAGAGCGAGTCCACGTGGTAATGGGCGGCGGGCGTCATGGTGAATAATTGATTTGCGCCGTACGTCTCATTGACCGTACCCGAAGGCGAGATGGACCCGTTCGCTCCTGCACTTGCCGTGATAGTGTACGAATTGATCTTGAAGACCACGCGTACCCTGTGATTCGCTATGATATGCGTGAAAGTGAACTGATTCGCAACCGCTTGCGAAGCACCGTCGGCGAAGACGCTATCGACGTGATATCCCGCGGCGGGAGTGAACGTGAATAACTGATTCGAGCCATAGTTATCGATGACGGAGCCCGACGGCGAAATAGATCCGTGCGCACCCGCTGTCGCCGTAATGGTGTAGGTATTAATAGCGAACACCGCCCGAATGGTTTTGTTGCCATTCACGCTGGTGAATGTGTACGAACTATCCGGCCCTGCATTAACACCGTTTACAATCAAACTATCCACATGGTAGCCGGTATCGGGGGTCATGACAAATGTCTGGTTCCCGCCGCTCGGCACAAGGATACTGCCGGAAGGCGAGATTATGCCATGTGCGCCGGCAGAAGCGACGATGGTATCGACCGGGACTTGGCCAACGGCAAAATCGCTGAACGTTGTCATTCCCAATGCGCGAATGCTCGTACTTGTCCGGCTATCGGACGCGGGAGAAGACCAATTGGGCGAATCGTATTTGCGAACGCCGAAGTATGTTGTGTTCGAGCCCGAATCGACATCGGACGGAACCCACGTAAACGTGGCATTGTAGGTGGCGAACGCCGCACCGGAATCGATAATTGTCCAATACCTTTCCACTTTCTTTGCGGGATTGATGTCGGAGGTTCCCAAATTCGGATGCGCACCGGCGGTCGTCTTCGCAATCAGGTTGCCTGCTGTGGTAACATTCGCGAATGCAAGGGACACCGGCGCATACGCAGACACGTCTCCGATTTCAAATGTCGCTAAGGGCGAGGCACCCACAGGAACGTTCTTTTGCAGGGTCCCAACAACATAACCCGATCCGCGAGAAACCGAACCGGTTGCGCTCACGATCACCCTTGATCCGCCTGTCGTCAAAAGGCCTTTCGTCAATGTGAGCATTTGGTTCACAGTTGCATTATTGTTAAGCGTCAGCCCCAAGGTGTCGCTCAACGAGAGATAATCGAATGCAGTCGCGCCAGTCATGGTCTGACCCTTCGTTCCGTTGAAACCGACTGCACGGCTATTCGGGATAAATGTACCGACATTGCGCCAATTGCCTTGGAGGTTTAAGTCTCCACCCACAACGCTCGAAAGCTTGATCGTCCCTGCCGTATCAATCGCCACCTTGCAGGTGACATTTGCCGCAGTTGCCGACGAGCCGAAGTCGATCGTGCCCGAGCTGACACAGAGATTGCCGGAAATCGACCAATCTCCGCCGGTTCCCGCTGCGCGCGTAATCGTTCGGCCGGGGCTATTCATCGTAAAGTCATACACCGAGATCGGCCCAAACGACGCATCGTCTGTTGTTTGGTTAAAGACAAAGCTGTTACGCGAGAACGGCTTCACGCCCGTCGAATCGGTCGCTGTGGAATTGACGATGTAGTATCGTCCAAACCGTGCAGATGTGCCGACCGTGCCGCCAATGTTTTCAACGGGGACTTGCGCGAAGACGAACCCCGAGCCGGACGTAAGATATCCGAACCATGCAAACGAGGCGGGCTTGCCGCCGCCCGTGATGGCGCTCCACGGGATAGCAAGTTCGCGCGTATTTGTGGTGCCATTATCGGCATACGATCCGAAGTTCGCAGTATTCGATCCCCACCCATTCGATCCATCGGCGTTTCGGTATTCGCGGTAGCCGTGTTTGAAGTATGTGACCATATCTGCACGGAATTGTAGTGCGGCAAAGTTAGTGCCATCATACACCTGGCCGATGTTCGTTCCATCGGAATTCGTACCCCCGTTGATCGGTGCGCGCGGGTTCTTATCGATGTAGAGCACAGCGCCTTCAGTAATATCGGCCGCGCTAATAGCCACGTAGAGATTTGTCGTATCCCATGTCATATACCAGATCGATCCGGAATTACTCTGCTGGTTTTGGCCGTCGGTTTGATTGCCATACTCGCCCGCACGGATGCGGCCATCAACGACCACGCCACTGTCGGCTGCGAAGGCAACCTGGATCACATGATTGGCAGAGACGTTCGAGAAGACGTACGGATTCGTGATCGCCACCGCGACTGAATCGATATGCAAACTGACCACATGATAATCCGTATCGGGTGTGAACGTGAATGATTCATTCACACCGGCATTCACCGTCAACGTTCCGCTCGGCGTAATCGTCCCGTGGCTGCCCGCTGATGCGTAAATAGTATAGGTGATCGCCTTGAAGACGACGCGGATCGTATGCGACGCCGTTACGTTTGTGAACGTGTAGCTCGATGTATCGCTGTGCGATACCCCATCGATGATAAGACTATCGATGAAATACCCCGCATGCGGAGTGATCGTGTAAGTTTGGTTGGCGCCATAATTCACGGTGTCATTTCCGCTCGGCGAAATCGTGCCATTCGTATCGGATGAGGCGGCGATAACATACGTGGTGATCGCAAACTCCGCGTCAATGGTATGGTTCGCCGTGACAGTCGAGAAAGTATAAGTCGTATCGACAGTTACCGGCGAACTGTCAACTGTGAGAGAGGCAACATGATAGCCGGTCGCAGGTGCGATGCTGTACTTTTGGTTTGCGTTATTAGTAACAAAGGTCGTTCCGAGCGGATAGATAGTCCCGTTCGAACCAACAGTCGAGACAATGCTGTGCGTTCCCGGAGGATTCGAGGAGAATTTCGCAACGATGGTATGATTCGTAGAGACTGTCGGGAAGTTGTAACTTGTCACCGCCCCGACATCGCTGCCATCCACAAGCAGCGTATCGACGTAGAAATTATTGTCTGGCGTTATGGTGAACGATTGGCTTGCACCCTGTTCAACAACCACCGTCCCGGAGGGCGATATCGAACCGTTGGTCATTGCCGAAGCAAAAATCGTATCCCCGATAGGAATGCCGACGGCGAAATCGCTGAAGCTCGTCATCCCGGTCGCCTGCGTGCTGGTCGATGTACGCGTACCAACCGTAGGCGCTGTCCAATTTGGAGAATCGTACTTGCGAACTTCAAGAGACGCGGTATTTGCGCCGCCGGTGACATCGCCTGCAGCAAAATTGAATGTGGCATCATAACTGGTGAACGTTGTCCCGGAATTCGAGATCGTCCAATACCGGTTCACAATTTTGGATGTTACGAGCCCTGAGGCGGAAAGATTCGGATGTGAGCCCGATGTCGTCGATGCGGTCAGGTCGCCGCCAGCTGAAACGCCATTCAGGTTCAAACTTACCGGCGTATATGTGGTTGCATCGCCGATTTCGAACATTGCGCTTGTCGCTCCGTTCGCAATGCCCTTATCGAAATTCCCCTGCACGTAACCGGACGTCCTTGATACCGATCCAGTTGAAGCAAGGGTAACTTTGTTCGCACCCGTCACGATATTACCCAATGTGAGGGTAAGGGTGTTGGCGACTGAGATATTATTATTCAGTGCCACTCCGCTTGCGTTATTGATTGTCAGGTAGGCAAAGTTCACCGCACCGGTAATCGATTGCTGCGATGAGCCGGTGAAGCGCATCGTGCGGCTATTAGGGGTGTAGGTACCATTCAACGTTAAATTGCCATCGATATTGTTGTCTCCTCCAGCTATGCCGGAGAGCGCGAACGTGCCGTTGACGAGCTCATTGCCTAGCACGGTAAGAGCTGCGGTCATTTGGTTCGAACCGTTGTTCATTGTCAGCGTCGAACCGGTATCGATCGTAAGATTGCCCGCGCATTGGCGTGCGGTTGAAGTACCGCCGTTGCCGAGATCGAGCGTTGTATTGCCGCTAATGCGGACATTCTGCGGATAGCCCGCGCCGGAGGTGGCGCTCCATTCTGCGAAGCGTCCGTATGTAGTACCGGAGTTATAAACCAGCGTAGATGAAGACCCGTAGGTGGGGGGATTATTGTTTACAAATCCGCCGCCGTACAGTTTTAGTTTGCCGTTGACAGTAGAACCGCTGCCGAAATCCACACCACCGAAGAGATTGACGTTATTGAAACCAACCGTTCCCGAGATTGCCCCTGCGCCGGGGAAAACAAAACAACCTGCGCTGGTGCCGCTTGCAAGACTGCCGGAGGTCGCGGAAATCGTTCCACCCGTTCGAATCGTATCGGAATACGTGGAACCAACAGTTAACGACCCGGAACTTAATACTAATGATCCGAGGTTGAGATTGCCAGACTGTGTGAGACCGTTAGAATTGTTCAACGTCAAGTTATTCAACTGCACCACCGATGTGGGAAGCGAAATTCCGCCGCCGGAACCAGCCACGGTTAACGATGATGAACTCGTTGTAGAGAGATTGGTGTTCGTTCCGGCAATTGAATTCTGGATCGTGAGCGTATTCGCGCCAACGGAGAATATGCCCGAAGTCAATGTCAATATTCCTGTAACTGCTGGACTGCCGGTAAGCGTCACGCCCTGAGCATCATTCAATTCGAGATTGCCATAGGTACCGCTGCCCGAAAGCGCGTGCGCCGAAGCGCCGCCAGTGAGGAGGATCTCACCTGCGCCGGAAGCCGTGCCGGAATTTGCTACAGTGCCGTTCACAGCAAGCGTATTTCCGCCGTCTGCTAACGACGCGCCGCTGCCGATCGTAAGCGACTGCATGGTGATTGTGCCCGAACCGCTCTGCGCTTTGCGAACTTTCAAGCGGGTATTGATCGATTGAGAATTCAAGAACGTCAGCCCACCGGTGTTATTGTCCGTCAGGTTGCCGATGATGTTGGCCAGAGGCATCTCATTATCATTGGTTACACCTGTCGTGCCGATGTACACAAGATTTACAGACGTTCCAAAGGTAGGCGCTGCGGCAAGGGTTCCTGTTGCGCGCGAGATTGTTGCACCGTTGCTTAGCGTGAGATTGCCTCCGTTTGCCACTGCGCCCGAGGTGAGCGTCAAGGTAGTGCTAACCGAAGCGGCAGAATTAAGATTCACGCCCGCTGCATTATTGATCGTAAGGTAATCGAACGAGGATGCCCCGTTAATATTCTGCGCGGCAGTCCCGTTGAAGCTTACTGCTCTGTTGTTTGCGGTAAACGTACCGCTATTATCGAAATCACCCTGCAGGTTCAAATCGCTGCCTGCAGAAGTGGAAAGCTTTAATGTTCCGCTCGTACCGATCAAAACTTTGCCGGTAACCGAAGCGTTATCAGTCGTCGCGCCGAAATCGACCGTGCCGGCGTTGATATTCAATGCACCACCGATCGTCCATGCCCCTGCGCCGCGTGTGATCGTTCGGCCCGAGGAGTTCATCGTAAAATCCCACACATTGATACTGCCAAAGCCGGTCGCATCGGCGCTCTGGTTGAATACGTAGCTATCGCGAGAGAACGGTTTCACTGCCGAACCCCCGAATGTGTTATTGACGATGAAGTAGCGGTGAAGTTGGGCGCTTGTGCCGATGGTGTTCGATTGATTCTCGATCGGCATTGGGGCATAAACGAATCCGGAAGCATTCGTTACATAACCGAACCACGCAAATGAGGATGGCAGCGAGCCGCTGATGTCGCCCCAAGGGATTGCAATCTCTCGCGTGTTCGTG
>DATGFY010000227.1:0-11253 GCA_035308785.1 Bacteroidota bacterium
GAAGATCAATCGTTGTATCACTCTTATAATCTTCGGTCAAATCTTCGGTCGTTCCGGTCGCGACAATGCGGTTGCCGCGGATCGCAACTGCCTGCGCGACGGTGTTCTGCGGGTCTAAGGTATAGACCGTGCCGTTCACCAACAACATATCGGCGTCGCGTTTGGTGGTATTCACGAAATAGATGAAGAAGGCAACGCCGACAAGTAGAAAAACAAATCCCGCAATTCGTTGAGACATCGTGTATTCCTGTCAAGGGATTAATTGGATTGAGAGATGACGACAAAAGCAATAAAAATATAGAGATTTTTGCACACATTTCCCAAAAGCATTCTCCGATAAACATCACATTCAATTAGAAAAGATGTGACGATGAATTGGAGCAAATTCGGGGTTCGACCCTCACCCCGTCGCTTCGCGACACCCCTCTCCCCATTGGGGAGAGGGGCTGGGGGTGAGGGTACTTTGCGTTTCAATCAATGCAATCGTACCTTGATATTGATTAACCGAAGAAAGGAACACTCTATTGCCACAAGATTCATTTCAATATTTTATCGAGATCACCAAACGCCTGCGCAAAGAATGCCCGTGGGACCGCGAGCAGACGCACGAATCGATCCGCAACTCTATTATAGAAGAAGCATACGAATGCGTCGAAGCGATCGATGAGCATAATATGGACGATTTTAAGAAAGAATTGGGGGATTTGCTCCTTCAAGTCGTATTCCACTCAAACATGGCGGAGGAGGCAGGTACATTTACGCTGGATGATGTCATCAAAGGAATTACGAAAAAGTTGATTGATCGCCACCCGCACGTTTTTGGCGACACGAAAGTAAAAGGCTCCGAGCACGTGAAGCAAAATTGGGAAAAACTGAAGATGAAAGAAGGCCGCACATCGATAGTCGATGGCGTGCCGAAGGAAATGCCAGGACTGTTGCGCGCTCACCGCCTGCAGGATAAGGCGTCAAAGGTAGGTTTTGATTGGCCAAAGAAAGAAGATGTATGGAAGAAAGTCGAGGAGGAAATTGGGGAATTGCAAGAGGCGATACGCGATAATAAACCAGAGGAAATTGAAGGCGAGTTTGGAGATTTGCTCTTCGGGTTGGTGAACTATAGCCGATTTTTGAAGATCGATCCGGAGCATGCATTGAAGCTCTCAAACCAGAAATTCATAACGCGCTTTCAATATATCGAGAAGCGATTGAAAGAAATGGGAAAGGACATTCACTCCTCAAACTTGGAGGAGATGGATGGGTTATGGGAGGAAGCGAAGAAGAAGCTCTGAAGTACGAAGTGCGAATATCATAACTACGGCACAAGAGCGTCAGACAATGCATTACCACGCCGGAGATGGGAAAGAGAAATCATAGACCTCGGATGAACTCCAGGAATTGATCTAAACTCAAGAACGCTTTTCGAGTACCGGGAAATAGCAAATCAAACGCGGATTTCATAAACTTCGTGTCATCGGACACCATCATATCAGCCCATCCTAAATGCGCCAATTGCGTTGCGTCCCATAAATCATTTGTATCCACTGGCAAGCTATGGTCACGGACTGGAAGCAAAAGAATTGAGGACACTGCCTTCAAATAGTGTTCTGTGAAGAATAACATACCTCGATTTCGTTGCCATCGAGACAGATATTCAGAGGAACTTAGATGTTCTTTCATCAGAACCTGCTCGATAAAAAACTCGACATTTTTCTCAAAATACTGATCAAAGTCGTAATTCTGCTTAGGTACTTCAAGCCGAGCTCTTAATCGGGCGTCTCTGACAACATTCTGTCCTTTCCATTCCATCTCAATTAGCGCCAAGGCAGTTGATAGCTCTTGCTTTGCGAGTTCCCCACTTCCAAGGGCATAGGACCCAGAAATGGATTTCATGATCTCTTCATCTGATTTCAAGTAATATATTCCATTTCTATACGTTCCGCTAAACTCGGCTTCAACAATATGCCTCGGCCATGCAAACCAATAGATTGAATTGAGATCAAAAAGGAATTCTAGTTGTTTAGAAAGTTCATTCTTTGGCACCAGTCCGTACCGAAGTGTTTCCTCAATGAATTGAGCAGTATAATAAATCCTAATTCTGCTCTTGCGGGCAAGGTCTAGAAGAGGAGATGCAAGGATTCTCTCGAATTTTTCTCCATGAAAAATACTCCTATCAAAAATGACATATTTCATTCTCGCACCCCTATTCTTGTCCAAAGCCTTCCGTAAGATTTCGCACCTCACCCCTTCGGATAAACAAACCCAGTCGTATCTTCTTTCATCTTAATCGGGCGGACCTCGATGCGGGTGTTTTTGTTGTATTGAAATTCGGGGTTGGCTTTGGCGATTTCCATCGCCTCGTTGAGATCGGCTGCCAGGATATGATAGTAGCCACCGATGACTTCTTTGCCTTCGTTATACGGGGCGCTTGTCCACGCTCCCTCCTTCCCTGAAACAATGCCCCCCTTCCATTCAATCGGCTGGGCGGAGATGAGCTTGTTTTCGCTCTTCAGCTTAGCGATGTAGGCCTCACAGCCCTTCAGAAATTTCTGATGCTGGTCGGGTGAGAGTGTTTCTTCGCTGTTGGCCTGCTTGCGGATGAAGAACATGAATTCTTTCATGGTACGATGATCCTTTCTCTGTTGCATAAAGGTTTATTCGGTTAGGGCTAAGACCTCACCCCAGCCCTCTCCTACGAGGAGAGGGGGCGATTATTTTGTAATAAAAACCAGGACTTCGTTGTCGTCAAGATCGGTGACGGCAAGATCGGCTTTGCCGTCGCGGTTGAAATCGGCAAGGGCGATAGATTCGGGGCCACGGCCAACGTGGAACGGCGACCCCTTCGCTTCTTTAATACCGTTCTTCCCACCCAAGAAAACGGAAATCGTGTTATCCATATTGTTCGGCACGGCTATATCGGCGATGCCATCGCCATTAATATCTCCGGCTGCGACCATCGAGGGATAATGGCCGACGTGGAAGGGAGATCCTTTTTCAAGCGTAAAATTTCCTTTTCCGTTTCCCCATAATACGGAAAGGCCGTCCTTGCTTGCATCGAATCCTTGTCCCGAATAATGGCAAACGGCAACGTCAGGGTGATGATCGCCGTTAAAATCGCCGATGGCGATACCAAACGGCGCATCGGGAACGGGCGTGTCTTTGCGATCAAACCCACCTTTACCATTACCTAATAGCACGGTGACAGAGCTGCTGGTGATATTCGATGTGATAATATCCGGGATGCCATCGCCATTCATATCGGCAGAACGCACACGCTGGTAGGGCCACTTCCCCACGTCGAACTTTACGCCCTTCGGCGCGAATGTGCCATCGCCGTTACCGTAGAGAACGAGGAGCTTGTTTTCCGCCCAGCTATCGATCACGATATCGAGTTTCTTATCGCCGTTGAAATCGGCCACGGCAATGCCATGCGGGTGCGGATTGCTCTCGACGGCCATAGGAGAACCTGGAGCGAGCGTGAAGCCGCCTTTGCCATCGCCGAGCAATATCGAGACAAGTTTCAAACCGTGACTCGGTACGGCAAGATCGGGATTCCCATTGCTGTTGAAATCTCCGACCGCGATATCGCACGGGTGTTCTACACCGGTCACAGGGGATCCTTTCGCCTGCGTGAAACCGCCTTTGCCATCGCCAAGATAAACGGTGATGCTTGCGCCATCGGCATTTGCGATCAATAGATCAGGATAACCGTCGTGATTAATGTCGGCGGCGGTGATGTGGCCGGGATGATTTCCGGTTGGCAAATGAATGGGATCGCGGAATGAAACTGTTTGCGCCGGGACCGGGGCGCAAAGGAGAAATGAAAGAAGACAGAAGGCAAGAAACGGTCGGTGCACAACGCTCATGCTTGGCAACGAGTACGTTCTTCGTCCAAGAGAAAAAGAAAGATGCTGAAACAAGTTCAGCATGACGGGCTTTTCTTTCAACGTGCTAACAGCAGCTCGCAATGACATCTTCCTTTTTTCCCTTCTAACTTCTACCATCTACCTTCTCACTTTCTTTTCAGCATCAGCCGCATTTCGTTGGTTTGCTCGAAGCCGAGCGATTCGTACAGCGGTTTGCCGAATTTGCTTGCGTGCAACGCTATCGCGCCGAACTTTTGCTCGCGGCACCAGGCGATCATTGTGGTCATAAGCATCCGAGCCAATCCCTTGCGACGATATTTGGGTTCGGTGTACATGTTGACGATCATCGGTCGCTTGGGAGTGGGGTCGCGGGGGCTGGCATGGTAATCGAAGATGATGATGCCGCCGCCGGCCACCACTTCGCCGTTGCCGTTCTCAATGAACCATGCTTTGTACGTTCCGTTGCGAAGCCGATTCCGGAAGAACGGCTTTGCGGAGCGTTCCATTTTTTTGAGAAGGTTCTCATCGGTAAAACCCATGTCGAAGAACATTTGGCGGCGATGGCGCATGACGATGGGGAGATCGCGCGGGGTTCCCTTGCGGATGTGGAAGGAAATCTTACTCAAGAGTTCACCCTCCTCCTTGAAAAAAGACCCTGGATTTCCGATAGAAGCATTCGGGAATGACACTTACAAGGTAATTCGGAAATCACTGATAGCACCATCATTTAATCCACACAGTTTTCACATTCGCAAACTCGCGGATGCCGTGGATGCTGAGTTCCCTGCCATAACCGGAATTTTTTACGCCGCCGAAGGGCAACCGAGGATCGGAGGCGACCATGCCGTTAATGAAAACTGAGCCCGCTTCAAGTTCATCGATGAATCGCTTCTGTTCAGATTCATCATTTGTCCATGCGCTGCTGCCGAGGCCGAAGGGCGAATCGTTCGCGAGCCCGATTGCGTCATCGATATTTTTCACCTTATATAATACGGCAACCGGACCGAAAAGTTCCTCCCGGTATGCCCGGGCATTCTTAGGTACATCGGCGAGGACGGTTGGGGCATAGAAATTTCCGGAACGATCAAGGCATCTGCCGCCGGTAATCAACCGGGCGCCACGCGCAACAGCATCGGTGACTAGCTCGTGAAGTTCTTCCAAGATTGCGGGTGTGGCGAGGGGACCTATATCCGTCGCGGGAAGCATCGGGTCGCCGACCGTGCAAGCGCTCATCGCTTGTGTGAATCGTTTTTCGAATTCATCTGCAATAGGTTGAGCGATGATGAACCGCTTTGCGGCAATGCACGATTGGCCATTGTTGACGTTGCGTGCTTTCACGGCGGTTGAGATCGCCTCATCGAGATTCGCGCCTGGCATGACAATGAACGGATCGCTTCCGCCGAGTTCGAGGACGGTTTTCTTCAGATTTCTGCCCGCGATGCTTGCGACTTGGCGCCCTGCGGGTTCGCTGCCCGTCAGTGTTACCGCCCTCACCCTCGGGTCTTCGATGACCTGCCGAACGGAATCCGAACTAATGAGTAACGTGGTGAATACTCCGTCCGGAAAACCCGCGCGCAGAAAAATCTCTTCAATCTTGAGGGCGCATTGAGGAACATTGGAGGCGTGCTTGAGCAAACCGACATTCCCCGCCATCAACGCGGGGGCGGCGAAGCGGAAGACTTGCCAGAAGGGAAAATTCCACGGCATGATGGCAAGTACGGGGCCAAGCGGTTCGTACTGGACATAGCTCGAACCGGCATTGGTTGCAACGGATTCATCGGCAAGAAATCGTTCGGCATATTCAGCGTAGAACCTGCAGCCCCACGCCGATTTTTCCGCCTCCGCAACTGCCGAAACGAGGGTCTTCCCCATCTCGGCGGTCATGATCTTGCCGAACTCGGCCTTCTCGGCCTCTAAGATCCGCGACGCCTCGAGGAGCCACGCTACGCGCTGTGCAAACGATGTCTTGCGATAGGAATAAAAAGCAGTGGATGCCACGGCAATCTTGCGTTCAACTGCTTCAAATGAATCGGGGACGAACGTCTTGAGCGTCGTCCCCGTTGAAGGATTTACAGATGCAATCGGCGTGGCTGTATCCCCCGTTACATCGTTACGTGCGTTTCATCCCGAAGAAGATCCGGGACAGTTAGAATATGCTATAGTTCAGGCCAAGCGCGAGCGATTCCTTATACTGCGTTTGGGGCAGGATTCTCGGTTCGCTGATGAGCTGGACGTTCAAACTCACGACAACGTACTTGCTCACCTTTGCCGACAATGTGTTATCGCCGCGGACAACAATTTGTCCGGGATCTTTGAACGGCGAAAAGTATTGGAAGCTCGAACTAAACAAGAGGTGTTCATCGAGATTCCAGGCAATATCCCAATCGAACTCCGTGCCGCCATCGACGCGGGTGGATTGGGGAGCTGCGGGCGGTGGATCGCTGGCGTAGAACGTGTACTGCGACGTAAATATTTCGCGGAGCGCGGCGCCAAGACGGAGTTTCACCTCCGCGATGGGCTGATAGCCGACGCCAACGCTTTGTGTGACAAATGCAGGATCGAAGAACTTCGATACCGCGGAGTCCCCGGTCGGGGTGGCGTAAAGATATCCCGTGGAAAACTGGCTCTTCAATGTTGCATTGGCATACGGATTGAAAAGTGAGCCGACTTTGTAGGTAAGGGTCGTACCGAGATCGATTTTGTCATCGGTCTTGCGCAAGCCCTGATCGCCGAGGCGCGTTTGGCCGAACGCAAAATTGTAAATGTTATCCCAATTGTAGGTCGGGCCGTTATAAATCGAACGTCCGTTAATAACGACTGTATAGGCCAGAGCATTCTGGCCGCCCGCCACCCAATCGGTGTAGCTGACCTGGGTAAGATTTAACCCCGCAACAAGCGAGTGCTTCCAGAGGGTATCGGCAGGAGTGGACTTTGTTGAGTCAGCGCCCTGAGAAAAGGCGGACGAACAAATTAGAAGAAGTAAGAAAGCAAATGATATCGGTTTAGACATGGGTTTCCCTAAGTGAATGATGGTATAAAAAATAATATACGAACGGGGAGGGAGATTTCAAACCGAGGGAACTATGGAACGCACCCGCGAGAGGCGAACCAGGTTTGAGAGCCAGAGTGGTGATTTACATCCACAGCTGTATTCCTTTAATTCAATCTATCTCCTGTTAAAAGAGCTTCAATGCTCATGAAAAGGGTTCCGTGGAGAGTTGTTGTGTAAGCGCGGAGGGCGACGAGCCCGGTGCCGGGGGAAAAAAAGGTATCTTCGTATTCAATATTGGATTCGGTTTCCAAAGAATATATCGAGCCGTTTGTGCGGTATTGATAACAGTAAAAAGTACCTGCACGAGTTGTGACTGGCACATTTGATGCGATTACCGTCGTCATCAAAGCTCCGGCGGTTTGAAATTGTTCACCCACAGTTGCTGGATATTTGATGTATGACTGTGGAAGACCATTCGGCAGAGATTCGGAGATCATCCACAAGCCGTCAGGTCTATTTTGGAAGAACGATACCTTCCCCCAATTGGCCGCAAACCAATTCTGACCGTCAATGACGCGAATCGAGTCAATCATTGCACCTGAATTAAATGTACCTCCGGCTATGCCCATACTATCATAAACTGTCGTTTCGTATGTCCACTTGTTGCCCGATTTCAGCGGGACAATGCCGACAGCATAATCGTCCGGGGAAGTTGGGCCGTTGGTGTGGCAAGATGAAAAGAGGAATGCGAGAAGCAGAACGAAGAAAAGGGCATTGATGAATTTCAAGGAAGAGATTAAATTGCTCATGGGAAACGCCTCCATTTCTTTGGATGAATCTATTTTTGAGGAAAAGATTCTTTATTGTGGGCGCTGCGGGGATCGAACCTGCGACCTTACGCGTGTGAGGCGTACGCTCTGAACCAGCTGAGCTAAGCGCCCGAGACTATTTTCGATTGCTGATTTCCGATTGCCAATCTAAAAATCGAAGGGAAATCACTCTATTTCGAAGCAGAGACGGGGAAAATTAACGGCGTAACACCGTAATTGCTTGGTTAATGTACGAAAGAAATTGAGGCGAGTCAAATAGGGAGAGAATGGCAGTTTGCTACACCGAAAGAGAAGACCCTGGATTCCCGCTAGAAGCATGCGGGAATGACACATCTTTTTTGAATATGCGAATCTACCTGGCGACTTGATGCATCTCATCTGGAAAGAAACGGCGCTGGATTCCCGCCCCTCGCTTCCGCTCGGTACCTCACCCCATCCCCTCTCCTGCGATGAGAGGGGCGTTATCATATGATGCGGGAATGACACGTCGTGTGTTTTCCGGCTACTTCCCTTTCAGCACTTCATCGAGCATGTTGAGGAGACGTTCGGCGGTGTAGGGCTTCGGCAAGAAGCGGGCGATATCGAGATCGGATAATTTTCGGTCGTCTTCTCTCATTCCCAAACCGCTTGTGGCAATAATCTTGATACCGGGCTCAATTTTACGGATCGCTCTGACCAATGAGAGTCCATCCATATAGGGCATCATCAAGTCGGTGAGCAAGATATCGATTTCTTGTTTATGCTGGACAAAAACGGCCAGCGCCTCGGTGCCATCGGATGCAGTGAGTACCGCATAGCCGCACGTTTCGAGCATGGTCTTGGTCATCTCCCGGATCGCAGCTTCGTCATCAACAACAAGGACTGTTTGTCCGCTGCCAATCGGCAGATTCAGTTCCTTCTCGGGCTGCGGGATGGCTGCGGCATCCGAGACAACGGGCAGATACACTTTGAATGTCGTACCGTGTCCCGGTTCGCTATAGACGGTCAAAAATCCGCCGTGATTTTTCACGATGGCCATAGTTGTGGAGAGACCGAGACCCGTGCCCTTGCCGGGATCTTTGGTCGTGAAAAACGGATCGAAGATTTTCTCGATAATCTCGGGCGGAATTCCTGTGCCGGTATCGGTCACATCGATGCAAACGTACGGGCCTTTCTTTGCGTCGATATGGACGCGCGCGTAGGAATCATCGACCTGCATGTTTTTGGCAATGAGCGTGATGCGGCCTCCATCGGGCATCGCGTCGCGCGCATTGATGCAGAGGTTGAGCAATACCTGATGCAACTGTGTAGGATCGCCCGAGACCGGAAGCAGATCTTTCGGGACGTTCTTTCGGATTTCGATCGATTTCGGGAAAGTCTCTCCCGCGATCTTCACCATCTCTTCGATGAGATATTGCGGAGAAAGGATAATCCGATCGCCCTGTACACCGCGCGCAAAGGTTAACACTTGTTTTACCATATCCACGCCGCGGCGTGCGCTGGCCTGAAGACTTTCGAGAACGCGCGTGCCTTCGGCATCGCTAATCCTCCGGCGGAGAATCTCCAGCGACATAATAATAGGCGCTAAGACATTGTTGAGATCGTGCGCGATGCCGCCGGCCAGCGTGCCGATGCTTTCCATCCGCTGCGATCTCAACACCTGTTTCTCAAGATTCCTGAATTCCGTCAGGTCGGTATGGATGATGAGAATTGATTTCGGTTTTCCCGCATGATCGCGCATGAGCGTTTCGGTTGCTTGCACAACAACCGCGTGGCTATCTTTGGCTGTAAGAGTCAGTTCCCCGTTCCACGCGCCAATGCGGCGGGCAGAATCGAATGCCGTAGAACGGACATTCATCGATTGCGGTTCGAGTAGTTCGAAAAACGAGGCGGAGATCGCTTCTTCCGGCTTCCAGCCATAGAGTGCGGAAGCACCGGAATTCCAATATGTGATCTTGCCTTCAACTGTGCACACAATAATGGCATTGCGCGAAATATCAAGCAGAGCAGCTTGCTCGCGGAGTTTCTGTTCCGAATCCTTGCGCGCAGTGACGTCGCGGACAATAACGAGCGCCTCGTTGCCGGCGATGGCCACAATACGGGCTTCAAAATCGCTTGCAATGCCAGCCTTCGTCAGTCCATATTCAAATGTATCGACGCTGCCGGTGCTTAGCGCGTGATCGATGTGGAGCAAAAGGTCTTCGACAATATCCGCCGGAAGTATGGTGTGGATCGAGGAACCTAACAGCGTTTCGGGGGATGCCAGCAGAACGAAACCTGCAGGCGCTTGATAATCAAGCACGATGCCATCCGCGGTTAGGTGGAAGATTGCATCGGGCAAGGCCTTTAAGATGGCGCGGTTCCGCCCCTCGCTGCTGCGAAGATCATCTTCAGCTTTTCTCCGGTCGGTGATATCAAAACTAACGCCGAGCATGACTGCCGGTTTACCATCGGCTCCCCTGCTGAAAACTGTTTCACGGGTTCTTAGCCATCGCCACTCTCCACCGGCGTTCCGAAAGCGGAACTCCGATTCCAAAAGCTCGTTATCTTTGAGATGAGGGAAGCGTTGCCTTCGGGTAGTGATCATCTCGTAATCGCCGGGATGGAGAAAGGTTTCCATCCGTTCGCGGGTAACCTCCAGAACGCCCGCCTCGGTTACGCCCAAGAATTGGCGGAACTGGCGGTTGCCATAGATCATCCGGTCGGAGTCCAGATCGTAGAGGTAGAGGAGGTCCGGGATCAGTTCATTAATGCGATCGAGAAAATGTTCACTCCGCGCAAGTTGTTGGCGGGTGCGCGTTTGTTCTCGACGAGTTTCCGCGTCCTTCATTTCGCGTTCAATCGCGGGAATCAGGCGCGCGAATTTTCCCTTGACGATAAAATCGTTTGCGCCGGCCTTCAAGGCGTTCACAGCGGCATCTTCGCCGATAGTTCCGGAAGAGATGATGAAGGGAATATCGATTGCGCTCTCTTTCAACGTCTTCAGGGCCGCTTCAGCGCTGAAATTCGGCATCCGGTAATCCGAAATAACCAAATCCCATTTGAATTCACGCAACGCCGCCGCCATGTCTTCGCGCGTCTGCACGCGGCGGCTTTCCACGGCGTAGTTATTGAATTCGAGCTGGTTGATCAACAGCATCGCATCGTTTTCATCGTCTTCGACGATCAATATGCGAATAGGAATTGGCATCTTTGAACGATCCGGTTAATTATAATTTCGGCTTGATATTGAGAACCAGCCAGTACATTCCGAGTTGTTTCACGGCTTTATGGAACTCGTTAAAATCGACCGGCTTCTGGACATAGCTGTTCGCTCCACTCCGGTATCCCTCGATCTGATCGCGATCTTCCTTCGAGGTAGTCAGGATAATCACGGGGATAAACTCCGTTTTTGGATTCGCGCGGATGCGGCGAAGGACCTCGAGCCCACCGATTTTCGGCAGTTTCAAATCAAGGAGAATGAGCTCGGGCATCTGTGAGAGGTCGCGCCCGGCGAATGGCCCTGTGCCGAATAGGTAATCCACTGCCTCAACGCCATCTCGCGCAACGACAACTTCGTTCTTCACGTTGCCCTCTTTGAGGGCGAGGAGCG
>DATGFY010000228.1:0-9085 GCA_035308785.1 Bacteroidota bacterium
CAGGTGGTTGTGCTCGATGATCTCAGCGGCGGCTTCAAAGAAAATGTCAACCCGAAAGCAAAGTTCATCGGGGGAAGCGTGACCGATGTTCCGCTCGTCAACAAGATCTTCCGCGAGAACAAGTTCGATTACGTCTATCACCTCGCCGCATACGCTGCCGAAGGGTTGAGCCACTTCATCCGGCGGTTCAACTATGAAAATAACCTCATCGGCAGCATGAACCTGCTCAACGCCTCGGTGAATCACAACATAAAATGTTTCGTCTTCACCTCCTCCATCGCGGTGTACGGCCCGGGGCAAGTTCCGATGCGCGAGGACATGATCCCGACGCCGGAAGACCCGTACGGCATTTCAAAGCTCGCGGTCGAGCAGGACCTCAAAGCCGCCCGGCACATGTTCGGGCAGGAATATATTATCTTCCGCCCGCATAACGTCTATGGCGAATACCAGAACATCGGCGATAAGTACCGCAATGTGGTAGGAATTTTCATGAACCAGATCATGCAGGGACAGCCGTTGACGATCTTCGGCGACGGCACCCAGACGCGCGCCTTCAGCTACATCCGCGATCTCTCTCCCATCATCGCAAAATCCGTCCACGTACCCGAAGCGCGCAATCAGATCTTTAACATCGGCGCAGACGACGTCTTCACCGTAAACGAACTGGCCGAGCGTGTCTGCAAAGAATTCGGCGTGAAACCCAACATCCAGCACCTCGAAGCTCGCAAAGAAGTTCTCCACGCCTATTCGGATCACTCAAAGGTGCAGAAGACGTTTAACCACAAAGGACAATATTCTCTGGAAGACGGCATCCGTGCAATGGCGGCATGGGCAAAGAAGGCAGGCGTGCGCACAAGCAAGAAGTTTGAGAATATCGAGGTGGCGAAGAATTTGCCGCCGAGTTGGAGGCAGTAGGGCGAGACAGTCGTTAGTGCTGGACCTTTGAAGAAGCGAGGGGAGGCCAAGCAACAGATCTTGTAGATCCTATTCATTTCCTACCTATTTGCACTCAAACGTAGTAAAATCAGTACTATAAGGCTTGTCACACGCTTACGTATAATATTATGAGAGCAATAATATTAACATTTACCCAGTAATCGATGTCAAAACAAAACAATGACTTAGAGAATAAGGTCTGGGACCTTCTCGCAAACCAAACAACCTCCCGAAATGCGGCTCGGGAGGCTGCAAAGATTCTTCACGAATACGTTATTCCGAAGATGATGGGGCTTCTGGTAAAACGAGGTGCGGACAGAATAACAGCAGAAGAAGTTTGTAAAGAAGCAGTGGACAGAGCGATAACACTTATTCGTCGGTTTGATCCGAAGAAAGCCAAGTTATCAACGTGGATGACCAGAATCGCGTTAAACATTTTTCGCGATAAATACAGAAAACACTTGATACCAGCCTCGAGAGTGGAGTCACTAAATGAATTCCCGGAACAGGAGAGAGGCGATGTTCCCACCAGCGGCGAATCCATCATCGAGGATGATCCTCAAGAAGAGAGCGCCTTCATAGGACTCGTTCGAAAAGTGTTCCCCTCGCTCTCCAAAGAAGAACAGGACTTAGTCAATTATTTCATTCAAGATCTTCCAAAAGAAAAGTACATGGAATCTTATTCAATAAGCGACGATTTGTATCGTCAACGCAAGTTAAGGACATTTGAAAAATTGCGACTACTTTTAACACCATTAATGCGTGGACGGGAAGAAAGGAGCCCCAAGTCTTAAGAAACTCATAATTAAGTATAATTTTAACCCACTAAAAACAATAGAATCTGAGTGAGCGCTATGTTGAATGTTGATCTGTCAAAACTTGAGATGGCATTAAAGGATTTGACACCGGACGAAAAATTTTCTCTCCCCTTGTCTGATAATGTTATTGAATCCTTACTCGAATCAGTTGAACCTGTCGAACCATCGGCAAATCTTTTGTCAGAACTCGAAGAAATTATTCTTCATCCCAATGAAGAGCAAATCACCAATTATGAGAATAATTCTCTTACCTTTGGTGAGTATATTGAAGCTTTAGAAGAAAATATGAAGGATTTGCTTGGACCGTCAAGTGTGAGAGAGGTTTTTTATATAGAAGTATCTTCCGATCACCTTAAAAGAATAAAAGCCGATCAAATAGACAAGGTCGAGATCAATGATGTAAGTCAAACCATAATTGGATTGTGTATTCCCTTCAATTACGCCCTTACCTTACTACATAGAAGTTTCAAGGTCATAGATTTGAAGAAAAGAAAACTCTTTGCACCTTCCAATGCTCGAACAGCAGAGGAACTCAATACGGAAGCACGTCACAAGACAACCTTTGGATCCATGAAAAGCCTGCTACTTTCGATTGATAAGGAGAAGCAAATCACCGACATTGAAAATGATTGGACCAATTTCCAATCCAAGCTTCGAAAAGAACTTAAGCACGCAAATTACATATAGACTTTTCCCCATGCAACAACGCGAAAAGCAAGAAGTTAGATCGAAATATTGTCAAGAGCTAGCAAGGAAACTTCTTAGGGACTCCGGTATTAAAGAACCACCAATTGATGTTGAGCAAATCGCAATGCAAAATAAGTTTGTCGTTAAATTTCTCGACAGTCAACCTACGGCATTCTCAGGAATCCTGCATCGTGAACTAAAAGCAATCGGGATTAACAGAGATCATGCAGGAGTTCGAAAAAGATTTTCAATTGCCCATGAACTTGGACATTATTTTTTGCAACATCCGCAAGAGGAAGAAGCGAGTCTAAATGAGGGATCGCAAGAAAAGTGGAGAGTTTGCGAGATAGAAGCGAATCAATTCGCTGGTGAATTGCTTGTTCCAAGAGATTTACTAAAATCGGAATGCGAAAAGCTCAAAAACGCACCTGTAGACGAAAAAGTGAACATCCTTGCAAAGACCTTCTTTGTGAGTCGGGAGGTCTTAGTAATCCAGCTGAGCAAGCATAAGCTTTTGATGAAAATTTGACAAATTGTGTATTGGTACAAGCCGCAGACCTACAAACAAGTTTAATGTGAAAGAGAACAACTATGAATGAAACGATATTACCCACTCAAGAATCGAAGGATGGCAATAACGGGGCACCTGTATTAGAGGTTATTGAACAGATAAAAGGAGGTGAACCAATAAAACCGGCGATCAAGAAACATAAAAAACGCTCCAAGGGGCGCCGGGAACAACGTAATGACGGCAAGTCAGTTTCAACTGTCGCAGCAAGATATCCAAGGCATTCACTAAGTAAATGCTTAAGAATACCTAGAGGAATACTGGAACAAAATGCCGGGAAAGAATGCACTGATCGTCAAGCGGCGGCATACATAGGCGTTAGCTATTCTGGAGAATTTCAATTAGAGATAAGTTCAGCAACAAAGTTTGGTCTGCTCGAACGGCCGAGCACCGGCAACGTAGCGATATCTGATCTGGCAAAAAAAATTCTGCGCCCTCAACAAGTTCAGGATGAGTTAAATGGATTGCGAGATGCAGTATTACGTGCTCCTCAAATCTCGGAGGTCTATACACACTACCGTGGAGAAAACCTTCCGGACCAGCAGTTTTTTGATAATACTCTAGTTGACAGATTCAATGTCCCACGGGAAAAAGTCGGTGAATTTACAGCGATCTTCAAGGAGACCCTCCTTAAGGCAGGCCTCTTAGTAGAAGAGAACGGAAAATCGAGGATCATTGATGCGGCTGGAAATGGGATGGTGTTGAAGAATAATGGGGACCTGTCAAGAAAAGGTGACTTACCTATTATCTCCACAAACGAAACGTGCTTCGTAATGATGCCGTTTGAGTCTCCTTTGGGCGATTACTATCTCAAGATTTACGAACCAGCAATTAAGAAGGCCGGCCTTATCCCGATTCGAGCGGATAATGATATTTTCGGAACTGGAAAGATCATGGATCAAATCTGGAGCGGAATTAATTCGGCAAAAATACTCTTGTCTGAACTTACGAGTAGAAATCCAAATGTGTTTTATGAGCTAGGATTAGCCCACGCATTACGCAAACCAGTAGTTCTTATTTCCTCGAATGAACAAGACGTCCCATTTGACCTCCACCATATTAGAGTTATTTATTACGATGTCTATGATCCTTTTTGGGGGAGTAAATTAATTGACAAAGTTTCCGAGAACATCTTATCGGCATTACAGAACCCCGAAGAAGCTATATTTACGAATCCTCAATAATTCTAATACTCCTTGCAGATGGAAATATCTCGCACCTACATTCGTAAATTATGATTGTGGACGGGAATTGCCGCGCTTCATGGCTTCGCCATTCCGCTCGCAATGACGTTCGCTTTTGGAAATTCGAACTTCGGCGTTCGCACTTCGTACTTAATGCTTAATTTCTACTGCCTTCAGAACGCGAAGAAAATTTCCCCCCAATATCTTCTTAATATCCCCATCCGAATAGCCCCGCTTCACCAGCTCGCGTGTGATGTTGGGGAGGTAGGAAACGTCGTCCATGTCTTTTTCGGTGACGGTGATGCCGTCGAAATCGGAGCCGATGCCGACGTGATCGGTGCCGATGAGTTTGGCGATGTAATCGAAGTGATTCATCAGCTGCATCAAGGAAGGCCGGATCGAATCGTACTGCGGTTTGAGGAATTCCGCGACGTACATATCCTCGACGAACGGATAGACGTTCTTCAGCGTCGATTTGAACGAATCGATCCGCGCGCGGTTGCGGACCAGCATCGCCTCCTCCCGCTTGCCGAACGTGCTATCGATAAACCAGGGCGCGAAATTCACGAACACCACCCCGCCGTTCTTCGCCAATGCCTTTAGCTGCGCGTCCTTCAAATTCCTGCGGTGATGGCACAGCGTCCACGACGATGAATGCGATGCGATCACGGGTTTCGTCGTTGTCTTGAGCACGTCCCAAAACGTCTGTTCGCCGACATGCGACACATCCACCATCATCCCAAGCGCATTCATTTTCTTCACGACGTCCTTGCCGAATTTCGTCAGCCCTTTATGCTTCAAATGTTTGTTCGGGTCGGTTTCATCGGAGGCGGAGGTCGCCCAATCGGTGCTGTTGTTCCAGGTGAGCGTCATATAGCGGACGCCGCGGTCATAGAAATGTTGGAGTTTCTTGAGATCGTTATCGATCGGGTGGCCGCCTTCCATGCCGAGCATCGCGACGAATTTGCCCTCGCCATACAATTTCTCAACGGTTTTCTCGTCGTATGCCATGCCGACCTTAGCGGGATTCCTGCGCGCAAAGCTTTCGATCGAATCGATCTGCTCGTTCGCCTGATCGTAATACGATTTCCTGCTGTTATCCGGCGGCACCCAAATTGAAAACATCTCCGCCCGCAGCCCACCCACGATAAACCGCGGCAGATCGGACTGGCCGTGCTTCGTCGGCCCGGAAATATCTTCTCCGGACAAAATCCTTTGCACTACGTCGTTGTGCGTATCGACAACGAACGATGAAAAATGAAGCTGTTTGTAATGCTCCTGAGTTTGAACGCCAAGCGTCAAGAACAGAATAGCGACAGATAGGAGAAGGAGAGTTGTTTTCATCGAAATTTAATACTTATTTTAACACAATATATTTGATTTGCTGAGGTCAACAAGGAAATCGGCGCTAACCTTGTTCAATTACCGGCGGAGATTCTTCGCGGAGTTTATCCTCGAATGTTTTTGTCGAGGACTCAGAATGACGATTATTCGAGCATTGATTATTCCATATTCCTCCGCCTCCGGCGGATTCCATTTTCCCTATGTTTTTTCAGCAAAGAGCGCACCGATGCACGCGGCAAAGCGATATTCTTTTCCGATATACCTGCTGTACTCCGTTACGGTCGGCGCAACGCTCATCTTGCGGAACGGGTTTAGCAGATGAATGTGCGGCCCGCCTTCGGACCGGAGCGCTTTGCGCCAATCCAGAACGGTACCCGTTCCATGAAGATAGACTTCCGGAATCGCATGTTCGCGGAGCAGGGATGTCACCGCTTCCACCGCTTCGCTCCCTAAAGAAACAGGAAACTGCCGGAATGCCGACATGCGGGCGTTGACGAGAATTTCAAATTCGATCAGTTCTTCGCCAATGCCAATTATTGCACAGCTTTTTGCTTTCAATTCGGGATGAATCGCCAGCAGCGCGGATTCCGCTGCAAGTTGAGTAACCGCGACTTTTTGGAGCTCCAGCTTCCGCTCGGCAAGCGCCGATTGCAATCTAAACAGCATTGTTCGTCCAATCGAGATCGCTAACGTCTCCGCCGTCTGTTCGCGCGCGTTCAACCGGAAGAGCCGAAGATCGGTAATGTGATCCGAGGGCCGGTACGGGGAGAGATAGTTCGAAAGTTCCCACTGCACCTGTTCATTCTGCTCGACTTGTGTCAGACTCGTATCGATAGGAAAGCTGTGAAGAAATGCAAGCGAACTATCGACTGCTACATTCACCGATTCGGTTTTCCCGAGCAGTTTCTTCTCGACCGAATCAAAGATATCCACGAACCAGAGCAGGGAATCTCCGGATTTCGAAATTTCCGCAAGATGAACGAGGCGGCTCGATTTCTCATCGCGCTCAACGATCGCCAGCGCGGCAACACCGCCCGCAACGCTCAATCCCGCAACAAGTTCTTTCGCCATCGAGATATCTAGAGCGTTATGTACTTATCGATCCGGTCAAGCTTCTTCCGGCCGATTCCACGCACATGCATCAACTGCTCGATGCTCGTGAACGGATGATCGGCGCGGTAGGCAATAATTTCACTCGCAAGGGAATGACCAACGCCGGGAAGCCGTTCGAGCTCTTCGGTTGTCGCCCGGTTAATGGAAATGCCATGGGGAATCAATAATAACCGGGGATATTTCTGCGGAGATGCGGTCGGCATGCTGCCCGCAAGACTGTCTTCTCCCGAAGAGACATAGACGGTCGAATCGTTCGGTGCCACGCGCGTTTCATCCTCTGGAGAAGGGTGGAATGTTGCGTACGTCTTCACAACAAGCCCGGCGGAAAACGAAAGCGCGAGAAATAATCCCGCGCGGTATCCCTGGGGCGCGCCTTTGATGCGGCGGATCAATATTTTTATTGAATCAGAAATTGGGATCAGGCGAGATAACACTACAATATACGGGAGGATGAGGAGAAATGCGACTTACGCCTCGTTCCCACGCTCTCAGATTGTGTGAAAACTACGATTCGAACTGTCATCTCGACATACAACCGCAGAATTCGGGCTGAGGGCGGAGATGCTTCGCTTCGCTCAGCATGACATTTTAATCTTGCTCCCCCGCTCCCGCGGGGGAGCACAAGCCCTTTCAATAAAAAAGGCTGTCCAATTCCGGGACAGCCCTTTTTTGTGAGCTACTCTACCCGATTACTTCTTATCGGATTTTTCCATTCTCTTCTTGATCTTGTCGATGCTTCTCTTTGCGGCGTCCGAAGCACCCGAGTTATCATCGTCTGCAATTTTCTGGAGGGTCGGAATCGTTTCCGTATCGCCAAGATCGCCCATCGCAGAAACGGCCGAGTTCTTCACTCCCCGGTTGCTGTCATTCACAAGAGTCAGGCATGCCGACGCGACGTCTTTTCTGCCCTTGCCGTATCTTTGGAGAAGGCGGATTGCAGTCGCCTTAATCTCCGGAGCTCTGCCGTATGTTAAGCGTGTGAGTGCGATCGTCACTCCCTGCGCGCTGTCGAGCTGGGCCAGCATCGTAAGGGCGGTATTGCTGAAATTATTCCGGTACGACGGCATATCCAAATATTGGGTCAAGGTGGCGACTGCATGCGCGGAATCGGCCTTCGTTAACGAACGAAGCGCCGCCGCGACAATCGAATAGCTTGAATCGTTCAGCGCCGAATGAAGCGTTGCAACGACATCATCGCCGCGGAACTTGCCGAGCGCGGAAATTGCCGAATTGCGCACCGCTGATTTACTGTCTTTATACGCTGCGATGAGCGCCGTTTTAATCTGCGCTTTTCCATCTGCGCCGGTGGAATCGGCCCGGTTGCCGAGCGCATTGACCGCCTCGCGGCGCACCGCCCACATCTTATCGCCAGATGCTAATTTGGCAAGCAACGGAATCACCGTCTCGTCTTTCGGAGACTTATTCATGTGCTGAATCGCACGGATCCGATCGATCGGATTCGTCGCCGATGTTGCCTGAAACGACCACTCCTCATTCGATTTCGTAAAGTTTAATTCTTTCAGCAGCCAATCGCCCTTATCGAAGATCACCAATTGCGGTTTCGCGGCGGAAGGGATTACGAATGTCGTATCCCCGTTCATGATATTCTCTCTGGTCGTGGTCACACCTGCAGGCGAGGTGATTTCGATATCCACAGGCGTACGGAAGATGCCGGTGAGACTGTCGGTCTTTTGCGTCTGCTTAACAGCGAGATGAACGGCTTTATCGGTATCGCTCCATGTATAGGACACGGCAAAGACCGGATGCCCGGCTTTGTAGAGCCACTGATCAAAGAACCAATACAGATTCTGTCCGGTCGCTTCCTGAAATGCGATCTTCAAATCGTTCGTCTCAACCGGCGTGAATTGATTCTTGACGATATAATGATTGATGCCTTTCCAGAAGAGCTGTTCACCGGCAACGAACCGGAGCATGTGCAGGACCGAAGCGCCACGCGGATAGACATTGGTCGTGTACGAACCGACGCTCACTACCGGTTTTCTTCCCTGGGTGGTATCGATATTTAAGCCGGAGTTCTGATTACCGAACATCTCGTAATCGAATTCATCCCTGCCGAGAGAGAATTCATGATACATCGCCTCGAAATACGTCGCAAAACTTTCATTCAACCAAATGTGGCGCCAATCTTTGCACGTGGTGACATCGCCCCACCACTGGTGGGCAAGCTCGTGCGCGATAAGGCCTGTGGGCAAATTATCGACGCGGACACGGGCATCATAGACGAGAGAATTATCCGCCATCGTCGTCGCGGTGGTATTTTCCATTCCGCCGAACATGAAATCGTGAATCACCACCTGATCGTATTTCTCCCACGGATAGGGGAAACCGATCTTTTCGCTGTAGAACTTGATCATTGCGGGTGTCTGGCTCAGGCACGCGCGGGCATCGGCGGTGTCCGGCTTGTACACATAATA
>DATGFY010000229.1:0-10585 GCA_035308785.1 Bacteroidota bacterium
CACATGGGCAAATGCCATCGGCTCCCTGCAGCTTCCGTTGTATGCCCTTCTCTATTCCCGCTCCTCCGGCGTCAAGCTCGATTCGATCATGCCCGCCTACATCCATCTCGGCCTCAACGAGATCGCCGAACTGCCGATGGCAGAATCCGTCGATAACCTCGCCGAAAAATACGCCGCCCTCGGACGCGTCATCCTCTCGCTCCTCAACGAAATCACCGACGCCTCCAAACCCTTCCTCCCCGCCGCCGATCCCGAAAAATCCTGCCCCCGCTGCCCCTTCAATTATATCTGCGGCACGCAAAATCTTTAAAGGATCGAAAAGCGTGAGACGGTAGACGTGAGAAGTGAGATGCAAAAACTTTTAATCGTGTCATTCCCGTCCCGAAGGGATCCCCTAGGGACGTGCTTCTGGCGGGATCCGCCCGCGGCGGACAGCGCCTTTTCTATCGGGATAGGACTATGCTAAATCAATTGGGTATTTCCCCCAAAAATCCATATATTTTTCTGTTCCGCTTGCCGCTTTAAGCAGTTCTTTATCTTTTAAATCAAAAATCGGCAATCGCCAATCGAAAATAGTCTCGGGCCCTTAGCTCAGCCGGTTAGAGCAGCAGACTCATAATCTGCGGGTCGTAGGTTCGATCCCTACAGGGCCCACCATGAATAAGAGAAAACTCCTCAAGAAAATACTAACGTCGAGAACGAACGTTCGCTTTTCTGAGATGTGTTCTCTCGTCGAAACGTATGGTTTTAAACTCAAACGAATAAGCGGAAGTCACCATATTTACGCACATCCAACTATTCCGGAACTTGTGAACCTACAAAGCGTGAAGGGCGAAGCAAAGCCTTACCAGATTCGTCAGTTTTTGTCTATAGTGGAACGCTACAATCTTGACATTGGAGAAACAAAATGAAAGACTATCATATCAATATTTTTTACAGCGAAGCTGACAAAGGCTATATCGCGGACATCCCGGATCTTCGCCATTGTTCCGCCTTTGGCGAGACCCCTAATGAAGCCTTGAAGGAAGTTCTCAAGGCGAAGAAGGCATGGCTTGCTGTTGCGAAGAAAAACGGAAAACCGATTCCTTCTCCACGATTCAGACCGTTGATCTATCAAGCGTCCGCGAGCTAAATAGGAATCTGCTTGCCAGCAGACTCATTCCGCCACTGCGGACTGCGGGTCGTAGGTTCGATCCCTACAGGGCCCACGATGTCACGTACTTTTGGAGTTCCCTAAATAGCAATCCATTATCATTTGGAGGAGTTCATAATGCGAGTTTATATTATAATCTTGACTGCTATTATTCTTAGTGGCTGTATCTCTTCCAAACCTCCTGCGACATACACATTCGAGCACGAGCGCATCTATACAAAGCCCTTTGACTCAGTCTGGGTAAAGACTATCGAATGGTTTGCGATCGACAGTATAACCATCACGAATTTGGACAAGAGTTCAGGGGTCATCTCAAGCGACCTTGATTTAGGCGCGGATAAAATTATGGCCTGTCTGGATTGCGGAACTGGCAAGAGCAATGGTTATGTTAGGGAAGATTTTGAAAATGCACGCGGCAATTTTAATGTAGTAATTAAGAAAATTGATTCATTGAATACCAAGGTGCTTGTTTCTTCATCTTTCCATGCCACAAAGAAGACTACCGATGTAACGAATCCCTTTCTGGCGACAAAAAAAACTAACGACGTAACGAATCCCATTCTACCTCCTAAACTGATGCCTTATAACTCGACAATTCAAAGCGATACAGTAGAATGTAATTCGACGGGTGTCCTTGAGAAACAGTTGCTAAAGTATCTGGGTCGGCAGTGAGATTGTTATTCGATTTTTCATAATCTGCGGGTCGTAGGTTCTCCGCCGCGGCGGACTACAGGGCCCACATTCCTTAACCACTCTGTTATAGGTTTTCCCATGCGTTCTCTCCAAAATACTCTTCTCCTCTTCACCCTCGCCTCTCTATTCTTAGTGGGCTTAGCATCCGCCCAATCCAATTTCGATGCCAAGCCATCCCTCATCGATCTGGCAGATAAATATGCACGGTGCGCGGTCTTCGTCAAGACGCCGAAGCACTCCGGCACAGGCACACTATTCACGATTCCGTTCAACGATTCATCGGGCAAGGGTTCGGTGCTGGTGATTACCGCAAAGCACCTGCTCGCGAATAAAGAAGATGCCGAAGGAAATGCGGTGGACTATTACGATTCAGCGCTGGTAATGATGAGGACAAAAAACGGCGTCATCGATACGCGGCACTATGTCATCGATAAGCTCGGCAGCAAGGATCTCGATTATGCGGTCTTGGCCCCGCTCGATGTTCTCCGCCCCTTCAGCGAATACGATGCCGCTGCGCCGAGCGTGAACCATGATGTAATGTCGTTATCCGATGTGAAGCCCGGAGAAACTGCCATTGTCACGGGGTTCCCATTCCTCATCGGCTCCGAGCCGGTCATTCCTGTGATTCAAAGCGGGATTTTGGCCTACATCGATTCCGTTCACTCCGAAGTGTTTCTCGACATCCCCGTCAGCGAAGGCTCGTGCGGCGGCCCGGTTTCCTGCATCGATAAGAACGACGAAGTGAAACTTCTTGGCGTAGTGACTGAATATCATCCCACCAACCGCGAAGCCGCTGCGAGCAAAGAGAAACACGAAGGGAAAGACGCTCCCGCATCTCTGGGTAAGGTCATCCTCCTCAAATCGATCTTGACTGAGTATAAATCCTCGCAAACCACTGCTCACTGATTGCACCGATAATGCACGTTTACCTCATCTGCCCCGTCCGCAATGCAACGGAAGAAGACCGCGCCTTCACCCGGGAGTATGTTGCCAAACTCGAACATGAAGGGCATTCCGTCCATTTTCCCCCGCGAGATTCCGATCAAACGGAAGACGGCATCGGCTTGCGGGTCAACGAATCCAACCGGCAGGGCATCTTGAACGCCGACGAAGTGCATATCTTCTGGGACCCGCGCAGCACCGGCAGCCATTTCGATCTCGGCATGGTCTTTATGCTCCGTGCCATGCGCGGCTGCCCCATTCGCGTCATCAATACCATCGAGAAAACCGAGACAAAAAGCTACGGCAACATCATCTTAGAACTAGCTTCGCGCTCGTAAAATAAGAAAAGGGCAATCTTTAGATTGCCCTTTTGATGTGCTTCGCCTATTTCTTCGCCGTAACTCTTTTCCCATCCACCGTCCACCATTCACCGCTTTTCGTCTAGTCTCCTCTCAACGCCTCCACCGGATCGACTCTCGCAGCGCGACTCGCAGGATATAATCCTGCAACGAGCGCAACACCGGTGCCGACTGCCAGCGCGATCAACACCAGCCACCACGGCAACGCAAACAATTGTATTTCCGGAATTCCTTGCTGGCGCATATACGCATGCGCGATCACCGTGGCAATCTTTGTAATCACCCACCCCGCCGCAATGCCCAGCACTGCTCCGAGGAAACCGATTGCGCCCGATTCGACAAGGAACAGCGCACGAATCTCTCCCTCATGCGCTCCCAACGATTTGAATATCCCAATCTCTTTTCTGCGTTCGAGAATCGACATCACCATCGTATTGACAATGCCGAGCGATGCAGTGAGCAGCGCAAGCAATCCTATCGCCCCAAGCGCAAGATCCAGATAGACGAATGCTTTTTGGATCTCAGCGAACTGCTCCGCAAAGCTGAACGCGCGGAACCCCATCGCTTCAATCGAATCCTTGATCGGCTTGTAATACGCATGCGGATCGAAATTTACAGTCAGCTGCGAGAAATACCGGTCGGAACCCGTTCCCGGGGAGGGAATCAAATTCCCTGCCGACATCGCCGTAAAAAGATCGGTCGGATTGGTGCTCATCCCGCTCGAGCTGAATTTTTTCCCCGTCTTAAACGGTATGATCACCGGCCCCGCGCGCAGCCGCATGCCTTCCTCGCCTTCGATGACTCCGCAAATCGTCAGGGTATCGCTGATTGTTGCGCGGTGATTCATGAATCCGGTGATAAGCCGCCGCACCGCCTCGTTGGCCTCGGCCCGGAGAACGTTGTCGCGGTAGGAAGGGCTGTGCAAAAGGGAGTCCGCGTGGATGTTCTTCAATTGATCCATGACGCTTACTCCCTGATCATTCAGGAGGTGGGCCAGAGCGCTGTCAAATGTGGCCACCTGCACCGAAACAATCAACCGCTTCCCGATCAATGAATCTACACTTTTGAACCCGGACTTTTTCAACAATTCATCCGTCAGCAAAGCGGTGCGCGCGCTGTCGTTCGGGAATATCGCACCCGCCTTCATGCGGGAGAATAATTTCGATTGCATCGCATTATGAGAAAGCGCTTGCGCCTTCGAATCGAACGTCGAATCCCCGATCCGCGCTTTGATATCGAATGCATCGTACGGAAACACCAACAGCACATTCGGAATTTTTGCAATCCTATCCATCGCGGCAACATCTAAGCGCGGCGAATTTGCCGGCACCTGCTCCGCTTCTCTCCCCCGCCGGTCGCGTTCAGTATAAACCGAAATCGTCGAGAGCAGTCCTAACTGTTCGAATTGCTTATCCACGTTCAGTTTCATCCCCGCCCCGAACGATACCATCGAAACAAACGCGGCAATGGCAATGACGATCCCCGTCACCGTCAGCGTCGTGCGCAGCTTCAATCTCCAGAGATTCCCGGACGATATTTTAATTAAATCTCGAAATACCATTCAATTTCTGTTGCACTATTGCACAAAGTCACTATTGCACTCAGGCACTCCGGCACCAAGTCACTATTGCACTATTTTCCCATACTGCATACGTATCGTCCGGTGCGCACACTCCTTCGCCATCTCCAGATTATGCGTCACCATCACGATCGTGAGCCCGTCTGCGTTCAGCTGCTTCAACAGCCCGGCAATCTGTTCTGCATTTTCAAAGTCAAGGTTCCCCGTCGGTTCATCGGCAAAAAGAATTTCCGGCTTCTTCACAATGGCGCGGGCAACCGCAACGCGCTGCTGCTCGCCGCCCGAAAGATCGGCAGGCCGATGGGTTAAGCGGTCTCCGAGGCCGAGTTGGGTAAGAGTTTCTTTTGCCATCCGCGTCCGCGCACCTGCAGGAGTCCCGTTAAACAGCAACGCAGTCTCCACGTTTTGCAAGGCCGTATAATGCTGAATCAGGTTAAACGATTGGAAGACCATCCCGACGTTCCGCGCGCGATAGGATGAAAGCTGTTTGCGCGACATAGATGAAAGCGCTGCGCCTTCGAATTCCACGCTGCCGGAACTCGCGCTATCCAGCCCAGCAAGCAGATTCAGCAGCGTCGATTTGCCCGAACCGGAGGAACCGACAATGGCAAGGAATTCACCTTTGCCAATGCCCATGCTCACCCCATCCAACGCGTGGACAGTCTGCGGGCCGCGCTTATAGTAGCGGCGGAGTTCTGAGGTGCTAAGGAAACTCATACCGGCGAACCAATCTTCAAATATTTCTCCCTAATTCCGGAGGATGTGTAACGAGCAAAACTATCCCAACTACCAGCGCGGTACCACAAACAGCAACCGCTGAGGTTACAATTGTTAACGCGACGGACAAATCTTTTGTTCTCACATCCTTAATTTCATTCATCGAGACCCTGCCGATGAAATCCGGGCTCGTATTGGCGGAGTCTCTTTCACCTGCACACCAGATACCTACACTGGATGAATCGGATGCCTGAACCCAGTGGCCCTCCATCGCGCGGTATTTCGAACTATCCGGCAGTGTAAAAATATAGCTCTTCGTTTTTGGAATGTGCTGCTCGCCGACCACAGAACCACTATCTTCTTCGATGTTCATCGGGTGTATAATACCGCAGAAAGGGCTGGAGGTAAAACCATATCCTACTAAAGCATATTGCTTGGAAAGTCTTTCGCCATCAATAAATACGATATTTGCCGGCTCTTTTTGCTCCGTGATACGGTTTGCCTCAGCTTTAACGATTGATCCATCCTTGAGGAGAAATTGAAGATCACGGTCGATAGGAATCGGCCGAGCTTCACGATCTTGATCGCTCATTGTGGAATACGTATAGCATCCATCAAGGAGGAAAACACACAATATCGTCTGCAGGAGTATGCGAACCATTTGGAAAAGTATACGAGAGTTGGGCACGAGAAGTTTCTCCGAATCTTTGAGTTTGTTTTTCTAGTATACGGAATCGCAGCGCGAAAGGCAAAATGATATTGCGTCATTGATTCAAACATAATGTGTCATTCCCGCCTTGCCCACCGTCTTTTTGGCGGGGTGTTTCTGGCGGACAGCGCCTTTTCTTTCAATTTAGACCTGCAGAGCGATGTTTGATTATTTGCATTTCAATAAATTTATTTCTATATTAATCGAAACAAATACATGGATATCGATATGAATGAAACCGACAATTCACTGGAATTACTCACATTGCTCAAAGCTCTTGCGGATAAAAACCGCTTGAAGATCATCGGCACGCTGGCCCAAAAGCCGCTCGCCGTCGAAGACCTTTCGTCCTCGCTGAAACTCAGCGCATCGACCGTTTCCCACCACCTTTCGGTGCTGGCGAAGGTTGGCCTCGTTACCGCCAAAGCGGAAGGATATTACAGCATCTACTCCCTGCAGGAACACGCGCTCTCCGAAATGGCGAAGCGCCTGCTGCAGCCGGAAAAACTCAAGAAAATTGCTGAAGATTCTTCCGGCGATGATTACGACAAGAAGGTGCTCGCTACATTTACCGATCCTGACGGGCGAATCAACGCATTCCCTGTGCAGGAAAAGAAATTCCTCGTCCTTCTGCGCTACGTGCTGCGCGATTTCGAACGCGGCATTCAGTATACCGAAAAGCAGGTGAACGAGATCCTCGCTCGCTTCAACCGCGATACCGCGAAATTGCGCCGGTATCTCGTCGAACACAAATTCATGGCGCGTGAAGGCGGCGGAGGTAAATACTGGAGGATCGACCAATAAAATGGATAAATCGAATGTTCTGGTGATCGGGCCGGGCGCGGTAGGGATTGGAATAGCTGTTCTCGTCGCCCGCGCAGGGCATAACGTCCAGCTTCTCGGAAGGTCAGGGCCGCTCGGCAACGGGCGGCTCTCTTTTGGTGAGGTGACACGCGAGGCATCATTCAATACGGCGGAAGATTTCATGCCTCACCTTGCGATCATCACGAGCAAGGCGTACGATCTCAAATCGATCGTTGCCAATTACCTCGGCATCTTCAATAGGTGCGAATCGGTCCTTTGCCTGCAGAACGGTCTCGGCATCCGTGAAAGCGTTCCTGAACTCAAGAACTTCGTCCAAGGCGTATTATATGTAAGCGCCGAACGCCGTTCTGTGAACGAGGCTTATTGGTGGATCCGTATGAAGATTGTCCTCGATAAGAACGATCCGAAATCCGAAAAGGTCGGCGCACTCCTTGCTGAAGCCGGAATCGATATCGACCGCACGGCTGATTTTGGCGAGGCGGTCTTCCGGAAGCTCATTATTAATATTGCGCTCAATCCCGTTTCGACAATCTACCGCTACTCAAGCAAGCAAATTGCCGAAAATGCCCCTGCTCGCGAACGCGCCTATGCCGCCGCCCGCGAAGTGCAAAAGATCGGCGAGGCAGCCGGCGTCACATTCCGCCACAGCTCCGACGATATCGTGAAATCGATGCTCGACCGCGGCAATGATTTCCATTCTTCCATGCTGCAAGACCTTGAAGCCAACCGTCCTTTGGAAATCGAAACGATCCTTGAAGAACCGCTGAGGGTAGCCGCTCGAAATGGAATCGCGGTACCGGAGATTACGTCGCTGCGGAATGATCTGATGAAACGTTAACGCACAATCATTAGCTATTGATGCATTATGGATCCGGAGGAAAGAATAATTGTGCCTGCCGAATCGCATTTAATCCAATAGCCTTTGCCGGGGGAAAGCGTTGTAACAGGATGGTATCCTCTGTCATACTCAAAAAAACTCGACCCGAATGTATCAGGCGGATTCCCAACGACAGCTTCGACGCTCAGCGGATCACCGATAGTCCCGATCAGATTCCACCCCTTTTCCACAGCGAGCGTCTCGGCGGCGACGCTCCCACCGGTAAAGCGCACAGTCTGCGCCGATGAAAATTTTATCCAATATCCGGTTCCCGGTTTTAACGTATCCTGCTGCACATAGGTCGTGTCGTTAAATCTATATGCTCCCGAGATGGCTGTGGGGAACAGCGCCGCCGTGGTCGCATCCGGCGGGATGACAGGCAAGGATACCATATTCCATTTCCCTAATATATTGATCCCGAAACCGCCGATAGTGAACATCCGCGGCACAGACCAGCTTGAGCGATAGATAGACCGGGTTGACCGAATCCGCCAGAAATACACCGCGGCGCTGTCAGAGGAATTGAGGACTTTAAACGTATCCGCGATCGTGGAGTCGTTCACAAGAAATCCCCCGCCGAATAATGGATCGGAAGATACCTGAAGCCAATACGGGGCCCAGTAGTATCCATAATTCCACGAGAGGGTATCCGGAAGCATCAGATTGCTCGCCAGGTCCGCCGGAGCCGACAATGCGGGAGCGGAAGAATCCCGCTCCGCAATATACAGGTGACGGTTCGATGGCGCATTCGTGAAGATGTCATCGTTGCCGGATGGCCACTCAACTTTGATCGAATCGACCGTAGCCGCATCGCCAAGTCCGAAATGGAGCGTTAGCGTTTGGCTGTTATAACCCGTTTGGGCGGGAACCTCGCGCAATTGCCAGAATGAATTTCCATTGATCGTTGCTTTGATCCGGACTTTCGCTCCAATAGCAGATCGATTGGATGCGGTTCCGGTCAGATCGAATTCCATCCAATGATTTCCGTTCCCGCCGTTGTGGTACAAAAAATTCTGCTCGTTCGCGCGATTGGCGACGAACAAATCCAGAAATCCATCGCCATCGTAATCCACCCAAACCGCGCCGAACGAATTGCCCACCGATTCCACAGGATCCCCCGTGGTCACTTCGGTAAACGTGTAATTGGGCGGGCCGTCGTTCAAGAATAATTCCGAAGGACCACCATCGTTGGCAAGGAATAGATCGAGATACCCGTCATTATTAAAATCGCCCCATGCCGAACCGACGAAATTCCCCGAATCCGCAGATACGCTACTTCCCGCTACCGGCGTCAGGGTATACCCGGCCGGCCCGGAGTTATGATAGAGGATGCACTTTTCATTAACATAACCTGTAGCAATCAGATCGAGATTGCCATCGTTGTCATAGTCTCCCCAGCTTGCGCCGAGAGTGTTCCGGCCGTCTCCGAACGTGACTTTCGTGAACTGAAGATTTCCATTGTTAATGTATAATTCGTCGTTCTGGTTGCCGGCGTTGCCAACAAAGAGATCGGGACGGCGGTCGTTATTCATATCTCCCCAGGCGCCCGGTATCGAAAAGTTTGCCCCATCGCCGACAGGCAAGATCGTGTCGATACGCGTAAAGGAATATGATGGTGCTCCGTTATTTTTGTAGAAATAGTCATTCCCCTGAAAATTGACGACGTAAAGATCAAGCAGGCCGTCACCGTCGATATCCACCCATGAACTGCTGTTCGAATTTGCCCTATCCGTAACGATCGAACCGGTGACAATCTTGGCAAATGTACCGTCGCCATTCCCTTGATAGAAAAAGTTTCCGAAATTTGCGCGGTTCGTTACGAAGCAATCGATTTTTCCATCGTTATTGTAATCCCCCCACGTGCTGCCGATTGAGGATCCGCCGTCGTTGGTAATCGCGCCGGATGTTATTCTGATGAATCCGCCGTTTCGGTCATTGATATACAGGGTATTATTTTGAGAGCTGAGATTCCCGTGCGCCACGAACAGATCCAGATAGCCGTCGCGGTTCACATCGATCCACGCGCCGCCTCCGCTTTCATACACGTCCGTAACGACAGGATTCGAGATATCCGTAACGCGGGTGAGCGTTTGCGTTAATGACGTAGTTGCGATGAAACAGGTGATGATGACCGGTAAGGCGATCGAAATGAAGTAGCGGTGCGGAGCGAGCATGGTATCCTATCAATATAGTTGTGTCTGTACAAAAGATAGACATAACTACAACCGGGATAAATGACCCATACGGGTCAAATCTGCTGCAAACAGGGTGTGAAAATGGGTTTTCGACGCTAGACCATCTTGCCCTTGAGAGCTTTGGCCACCGCCTCGGACTTGGAATGTACCTCCAGTTTTTTGTATATGCTCTTCAGGTGGCGGCGAACTGTCTCCTCGCTGATAAACAACGACTCGCCGATCATCTTGTAACTTTTCCCCTTGCACAATTGCGATAGCACTTCCGTCTCGCGCGATGTCAAAACGTCGGCAGGTTTGCGCTGAAAGGATGTGATCACCATGCGCGCAATTTGCGTGCTCATCGGCGAACCGCCATTCTTAACCTCTCGTATCGCGTCAAGAATTCTTCCGGTTGGCGTTTCTTTCACCAGGTAGCCGCACGCTCCGGCGCAGAGCGCCTCGAAAACAATATCGTCGTTTTCATGAACGGTCAGCACCAGAATATCGAGATCGGGGTGCCTCTCTTTGATCCGCCGAATCCCTTCGATCCCGGACAT
>DATGFY010000230.1:0-1814 GCA_035308785.1 Bacteroidota bacterium
GATTCGTACCGGCGGATTCGAGTAGCGATCGCCCGCATTAACGCCTACTTGCAGGAACACGTAAGCGGCATGGTCGTATTGCAGCTTTTCAATCGGGAGCGCAAGGCCTACAAGCGGTTCGCCGAAATCAACCGCGTGCACATGGACGCCTACAAAGATGCGATTCTGGCGTACTCGGTCTACTACCCCGTAGTTGAAATTCTCTCGGCAGTCGCCATCGCCTGCGTGATTTGGTTCGGCGGCGGCGATGTGATGCACCACATTTCTGCGGACACCGTGGAGCTCACACGAAGTCCGCATCTTGGCATCCGCATTGTGACCGGGTTCGCCACGCTGGGCGTGCTGGTTTCGTTCATTCAGTATGCGCAACGATTTTTCCGCCCGATCATGGATTTCAGCGAGAAATACAATATCTTGCAAGCGGCCATGGCGGCGAGCGAACGCATTTTCAAATTACTGGATACTCCACCGCAAGTCGTCTCCCCGGCGGAGACAAAAACTCCGACCGGACCAGGCCGGATTGAATTCGATCACGTATGGTTCGCCTATCGCGATGTGCCCGGCGTAAGCGCTGCGGATAGCCACAGCCGCGATACCGGTCTCCGCCACGCTTCGACCGCCGCAAGCGAAACATCGTTCACGTCAGACCCCGACTGGGTGTTGCGCGACGTGACTTTCACCATCGAACCGGGAGAAACCGTGGCGATCGTCGGGCATACTGGTGCCGGGAAGACGACTCTGATCTCGCTTTTGCTGCGCTTTTATGATGTGCAGAAAGGATCGGTCAGAATCGACGGTGTCGATGTCAGAGATATGGATCTCGCCGAGCTTCGCAGTAGATTTGGAGTAGTTCTGCAAGATCCGTTTCTTTTCAGTGGAACGATCGGAGGAAATATTCGCCTGGGCACCGAGCGAATTCAGGACGAAGATGTCGAGCAAGCCGCCGAGGAGGTGAACCTTGCCGACTTCGTTCGCGCCTTGCCCAAGGGATTCGATGAAGAGGTTCGCGAGCGCGGCTCGACGCTGTCGACCGGGCAAAAACAGCTGATCTCATTCGCGCGGGCGTTAGCGCACGAGCCGAAGATTCTGATTCTTGATGAAGCAACGTCGAGCGTAGACACGGAAACTGAATTCCGGGTGCGGGATGCGCTCGATCGCATGGTGGAAGGACGCACGTCGTTGATCATCGCTCACAGGCTTTCGACCGTCCAGCGCGCGGACAAGATCATCGTGATGCACAAAAGTCAGCTGCGTGAGATGGGCACTCACCAACAACTGCTCGCCCGGCGCGGCATTTATTTCAAGCTCTATCAACTGCAATACAAGGATCAGGAGATTGCGGCGCAGAACACACAGGCTTCGCAATCCACGGTCAGTGCCGATGACTAGATGGAACCGGCGCGGTGGCACACACAGTGAGTGAGCGCGCTTCCGGGAGAATTTTTCTCTCCGCGGACTGGCGTGATCTCGTGATGTTGAATTATCGTGTCGATCCTGCTCTTCTCACGCCGCTCGTTCCATCCGGGACGGAGCTGGATTCATTCGAAGGAACGACATACATGAGCCTCGTTGCTTTCCGCTTCTGCCGAACGAAGCTACTGGGAAGGTTTCACATCCCATTTCATACCGACTTCGATGAAATCAATTTGCGTTTCTACGTGCGTCGGCGGACGAAGGAAGAAATTCGGCGGGGAGTTGTCTTTGTTGCGGAACTGGTACCGAAGCGAGCAATAGCAACGATAGCCCGGTTGGTATACGGGGAAAACTACCGAAAAACTCCGATTCGGCATAGCGCAGAAGCGTCTGAGTCACAA
>DATGFY010000231.1:0-12169 GCA_035308785.1 Bacteroidota bacterium
ATACCCGGAAGGAACACATCAATGGATACGAACAAAGAGTTTATCGGAAGGCTTGATGTCGTCATCAAGGAAAACGCGCTATTGAACCACCCATTTTACCGGCAGTGGAATATGGGCACGCTTTCGAAGGAAGCTCTGCGCGAATATGCCAAGCAGTACAATCATTTCGTGAAGATCTTCCCGACGCTGGTGAGTGCGACGCATTCCAACACGCCGCATCTTGCGGTGCGGCAGGAATTGCTCGAGAACCTGATCGAAGAAGAACGCGGCGAGGGCAACCATCCCGGATTGTGGCTCAAGTTTGCCGAAGCGCTCGGCATAAGCGCAGACGAAGCCGAAGCAACTCCGGCGTATCCTGAAACCGCCGACGCGATTCGCATGATGCGCGAAAAGACGAACGAGGGCACCTATCTTGAAGGCGTTGCGGCTCTCTACGCGTATGAATCGCAAATCCCGGAGGTCTCGAAGGTGAAGATCGACGGGCTGAAGAAATACTATTCGGTAAACACCGAAGACGGCCTATCGTTCTTCACGGTTCACGAGCAGGCCGACGTCTATCACTCCGCGGGTGAACGGAATATCCTCGCCGATTACGCCAAAACAAATGAAGAGCAGCAGGCGTGTCTTGAGGCGGCAAAAGTTTCATCGCAAGCGATGCTCCGGCTATTGGATGGCGTCTATAATAGACACTGCAAGAATTAAATAACCAATGACCCCGCCAAAAAGACGGCGGGCAAGCAAGCACTCCCGCTCAAATAGCGAGCGGGACCTTCGGCAACAACCAAACATGAACTGAATCTCATCGTCTAGGGGAGGACGGCACACTTTCGGAATTGTGCTGACCGATCGATGGGATCCGCCGCGGCGGATTCGCTTTGCTCAGAATGACATCGTTAGTTTTGAAATAAAATTTGAGAGAATTATTATGAGCATACTTACAAAAGATAAATTAGCCGGGCATTTGAAAACTCTCAAGGGTTGGGAGCTGCGTAAAGATGAAATCGTGAAGACGTTCGATTGCAAAGATTTTGTCCATTCGATGGGGTTTGTGCAATCGGTCGGTTTGCTGGCAGAGAAAGCAGATCATCACCCCGATATCGACATCCGGTGGAACAAGGTGACCTTGACGCTCGCGACGCACAGCGAGGGCGGGATCACCATGAAGGACATCACCCTCGCAAAAGAAATCGAATCTCTATGAGTTCACGGCTTGAATCGCTGTTGGAATTCCTGAAACACGAACCGAACGATCCGTTCACTCACTACGCAATCGCATTGGAATACGCCTCCGCAAAGGATTATAAAACTGCGGCCGCAAAATTAGAAGAACTTCTTGTTCTCGATCCCGACTATGTCGCCGCCTACCAGCAGCTTGGTTCAGTCTATGTCCAGCTCGATCGCGATAGCGATGCCGTCCGGATTCTTGAGCAGGGTATGGAGGCTGCGCAGCGCGCAGGCGATACGCACGCGGTCCGCGAGATGCAGGATGCAATAGACGACCTTGAAGATTAGATGACCCCGGAAGAAATCCTCGAGTTATTCAAAAAAACGGGAGCGCTTCTTGAAGGGCATTTCCGACTTACCTCCGGCCTCCACAGCCCGCAATACTTTCAATGTGCGAAGGTGCTTCAATACCCTGAATATGCCGAAGCCGTTTGCCGCCTCATCGCAGAACGGTTTTCATCTGTGCCCATCGATGTTGTGATTGCCCCTGCACTCGGGGGCATCGTCGTCGGTCAGGAGGTCGGCAGGCAGATATCCCGGAAGACCTCGAAAAGCGGCTTCCGCATTGTATTCACTGAACGCAAGGAGAAAGCTATGTTGTTGCGGCGAGGATTCGAGATTTCTCCGGGCGAATCGGTATTGGTTTGCGAAGACGTGATCACCACGGGCGGTTCGGTAAGCGAAGTGATCAAGATCGTGGAAGAAAAAGGCGCTTCGGTTGCCGGAGTCGGCGCAATCGTGGATCGAAGCGGCGGCAAGGTCACCTTTGACGGGAAACTGTTCGCCACTATCGCCCTCAATGTGACGAGTTACCCACCCGAAAACTGTCCTCTTTGCAAACAGAACATTCCGTTGTACGCTCCCGGCAGCAGGCCGGTTGCCGCAGGACATTAACCGATGATTGAGAGACTTACCGACGACGTCATTCAGCAGAATATCCTGAAGGCGATAATTATTGTCGCCGGCTCAGGCATTGCAGGATATTTCCTCCGCGTTATTCTCAATCGCGCATATCGTTCCATCAGCGTTCACGGCAAGCTGTTATATCAACGCTTGCTCGATATTTCCCGTTTGTATGTCTTTCCGCTCGCCGTGATTGCCGGATTTTACATCGGCGTCCTTCAGGTGCGCTCTTCCCTCACCGAAAAAAATCCGATCCATCACCGCGTCCTCGATTACATCACGATCGGAATCTATGTCGCGCTGGCCATCGTCATTGCGCGGCTTGCATCGGTCACTGTCCGCCATTTTCTGGAATGGTACGTTGAAGGGCTGTCGCGCAAATCGGGAAAGAACCTTACTTCCACGGTCGTTCCCGTAACGACAAAAATCATCGATCTCCTGCTCGCTTTTTTTACGCTCCTCATCGTTCTCGATCACGTGGGAGTAAATATCGGCGGCCTGGTGGTTTCCCTCGGCGTGGGTTCGCTTGCGGTCGCCCTTGCAGCACAGGAAACGATCTCGAATATGATCGGATGGTTTGTTATCGTTCTCGATCAGCCGTTCAAAGTCGGCGATTCGGTGAAACTCTCTACGGGCGAAGAAGGGCAGGTTTTCTCCATTGGATTCCGCGCAACGCGCATCCTCAATGCGGATAACAACCTGATCATGATTCCGAACGGCGATATCGCGAAGGGACACATCACGAACCTCTCCCTGCCTGCAACAACAACGAGATTTCTTGTTGAGGTTCAGGTTGCGCACTCGGCCAACCTTGGCGAGGCCCGACGCATTCTCTTAGATTTGGCGAAACAATCGCCTCCGGTTTTTTCAGAGCCCGCGCCAAATGTGTTCGTCCTGAATATCACCGATACGGGTATCCTGCTCCGGCTCTCCGGACAAACTGCGCTCGATAAAAAGTTCGATCTTGAGACCGGCCTGCGCGAGCGGATTTCTGCGGCGTTTGCCGAACACCATATTGAGTTCGCCGTACCGCGCCGCATCATGGAAACCATGCCTGCCAATGGACCTCAAACGGCTTAAACGGACAATCGTTCACCGCGGGCGGGTGTTCACGACCATCGTCGATGACGTTGAGTACCCTTCCGGCAGAAAATCCATCCGCGAGATTGCGCAGCATCCCGGTGGCGCGGTGGCGATTGCGATGTTTCCCGATAAGAGAACGATTCTCATTAAACAGCACCGGTATCCGCTCGACCGGTTTATCTGGGAACTCCCCGCAGGGAAGCTTGAACCAAATGAAGAACCGCTCGCCTGCGCGCAGCGGGAGCTTGGCGAGGAAACGGGCTATCGAGCAAATACCTGGCGGCGCCTCACCACCGTTTACCCTTCACCGGGATTTTGCGACGAGCTCTTGCATCTTTATCTCGCAACCGATCTTGAAGTGATCCCTGAAGGGAGAAAGCTCGAAGAAGGCGAGCTAACGATGACGGTGGAAATATTCCCGTTCGAAACGGTATTGAGCATGATCGAGCGCGAGGAGATTCCCGATGCAAAAACGATCTGCGCGGTATTTTTTGCTGAACGGCTGTTGCGGAGAGGAGAATTGTAATGGATAACGACGACCCCATCCCCTATCCACCTAACCGAACGTACCGCCTCGATCTGCGAAGGTGCATCCTCACGGAATGCGATGGTGAATTGGCGGAGATTTCGTACTACGAACGGAACAACTGGGCGACCGTTGAACTGCAATGCAACCGATGCAAGAACAAGTTTGTGGTGAAAGTAGAATTATAAAATAATGATGATTTATGAATGCTGAATGATGAATAGATGTTTCATACATTCGCGTTTATCATGAATTCATCGAGAATGTTTAGGGAGTGTATATTTTGAAAGAAAAGGGGCTGTCCGCCGCGGGCGGATCCCGCCAGAAACACGCGGGAATGACATGTTAAATTTAGAGCAGGGCATTTCGACCATTTACGTTCAGTTTGAATTCTCGCCGATTTTATTTATTTTTATTCGAATCAATTTTTCGTTAATCAATAGAATTTCCCGAATACTCCATGCCGAATATTACTTTAACGAACGAGAATAAGACCATCGAAGTCGCGGAAGGAACTAACCTTCGGAAGGCGTTGCTTAAGAACGGCATTTCGCCGTACGTGGGCAAGGACAAGCTGCTGAACTGCCTGGGAAATGGCCTATGCGGAACGTGCCGCGTCGAGATTGTCGATGGGAAAGGGGCTCCGGCGATGGAGATGATGGAGGAATTGGCGCTCACCGGGCTCGCGCCATTCTATGCGCGTAAAATTCCGAAGAACGTCCGCCTCTCCTGCCGCATCGCCGTCACGAAGGATATGGCGGTAAAAACATATCCGGTCATTACAATCGATTGGCCACTCACCAAAGAACGGGTGATGATCTGCGCAGTGTGGCTGTTTTTTGGAGGTACGCTTCTTGCGGTAACAGGGAGAATGCTGCTCGAGATCGCTACCGGCAGGTAGGTATTCCGCGGGATCTCTGGGATCCCGCACGTAAAGCGCTCATCGGGAGGACGATGAGCGCCTGTTCAAAATCAATCTTATCTTTTTGCTTCCCTCATAGTTCTTCCGGCTTCCAATTATTCCGTGGGCGCGGTCTTCTTTTGCGTAAGGAGAATGGCAGATACGCCGACGAGTGTCGCAACAATTCCCGCAGTGATATATTGTGAGGCGGAGATCTGTTCCTTCTCCCTTGCCGGAGGCGCGGGGCGCTTTGCCGGCTTGTAATGATCCCACGAGATCGGGTCGATTGACGTCACCGCAAAGGTGAAGGTGTAATCGGTATTCACGCCGCCAACTTTGATAGGCAGGATGAATGATACCGGTGTCCCCACAAGCGACATGATTTTATCGCGGCTCTCGCCGGTCCCGCGGTCAGTCGTTGGGAGCAAATCGCGCTCGTGCCACGAGCCATCGTAGTAAACGTTCTTCTCGGGAACCGCAAAATCGACTGCATAGGCAAGGGGCGGCAGAATCGTCGAACCGGCACAGGCGGAACTGTTGTCGTACAACGTCTTGGAATCGCGCACGCCGGAATATTTATTCCGTATCCCGATTGCCGCGCGCGGCCAAACTATTTCGATCGAGGCAGTTGAGACATTCTGCAACTGGAACTTGATCGATGAATCATCGAACCGGAACTGAACGTAGATCGACGTGTCGCGGAAGATCATCCGGTCGTCCTGCGAGGGAGATATCATCGTATAATGATACTCATACTTCGTTCCCGGGTGGGCGAGATTCGAAATGGTGCCGCAGGATGAGAAGAGCAAGCTCACCCATACCGCCACGAGTGGAGGAATCACGCAGTTTAAGAGAATATGTTTCATACGTTTCACCTTTATGGAGAGGTTCTATTTTGCAAAGAGCATTTTGATCGTGAGGAATTGCGTTGGCGACCAGAGACGGACAAGATACACACCGGTAGCGACCTGCTGGCCTGCTTCGTTCGTTCCATCCCATGTTGTAACATATTTGCCCGATTCGAAGTCACCGGCCGTGATGGTCTTGATCTTCTGGCCGCGGATATCGAACACCTGAACCAGCACGTGCACAAGACTCCTGCTGATTTCGGGGATGGCGAACTGGATCTTCGTCGAGTTGTTAAACGGATTCGGATAGTTCTGCGACAATTCAAATGACGCAGGGTACTCGCCGGGCAACGGGAATCCCTTCGACGCAGGGATTAGATAGACTTTGTTGTTCTGTGTACTGACTAAAACGCCAACGATAGTAAACTGCGACGTATCCGTGAATGTGTAGGGCAGCCGGAAGATGGTGCTTCCCGTCGTATCCGTCGTATCGGCCACGATCTCGGAATTGGTATTGCTGTAGGCAACCACACGAACGAACCCTAAGCTATCGACAAGCGGCACCTTCATCGATTTTGCCCTGCCCGAAACGAGCGGCTGGCCAATATATGCCGGCGTTCGCAATTGCAACAGCACCTGCACTCCGCGCACCGGGACCCGGTTCGCGAGGTTAAACCGCAATCCGCTCGGAGCGATCTCGAACCGAGCCTGAATATCCGGGTCGCCGTTTACGCTCGACGGAGATGCCGAATGCAGAGTCCTCGCCGGCAGAATAATTGCACTGCGAAAGGCAATACTGTCCCACGTGCCGTTCAGCATGCCTTTCAACAAGAGACCTTGATCGACCTTATTGATAACGCCGTTCGAATCCATATCGGCGCGGATAGAGTCATCGATTGCAAGATGTACCAACCTTCGTTCGGCGTCGATCATCGTTGTAAGGTCGCCGATGTTCACCGCGAGGTTACCGTCGTCATCGCCATAGAGAAGCCGCGCATTTGCAAAGAATTGCGACGGGCTGCCCATCAGCCGTCCGGAGCTTGCGCTTACGGTGTACGTGCCGCCTTTCGATCCGACCGTAAGGATCGTTGAGGCAACGCCGTTGCTATCTGTCAATACTGATGTCGCAGTCAATGAATCGCCGTGCTGGTTCAACGGCTCTCCGGTAATCGCAAACTGCACCGGTTGTCCGGTCACCGGGTTGCCGTTGGAATCGGTCACGACAACGACGAAGGCCGAATCAAGAGGTTTCAAAATCGGCTTCATCTGGCCCTGGCCGCCCTGCACCGCCAGAATTGCCGGGTTGCCAATCGTTGCACGCATGCTAAAGGTGACCGGGCTGCCGATCAGGCCTTGGGAGAACGCCGAGACTTGATAGAAGCCCGCACGCGAACCGAGCTTGAAGAGTGTTTGCGCTTGCCCGTTCGAATCGGTTTCGGCGGTCGTTACTGTCAAGCTATCCCCAATTGCCAGAGGAGGTTTGGTGGATACGAAGAACTTCACCGTAATCCCGGCGACCGGAACACCGAACGAATCCTGCGCAGTGACCGTCAACGGGGTTCGCAGGAACGTCCTCGCGATGCCCTGCTGCTGGTCTCCGGAATTCAGAGAGAGAGAATGCGCAACGCGCGGGAGCGCCTTCGCACTAAACACCACCGGCGTCAGGTTAAGTGTTTGCGCGGTCACCTGATAAGTACCCGCACGATCGCCGAGCACAAAGAGCGCAGATGCGACGCCGTTTGCATCGGTTACCGGGAACGGAGGAATCAACCGCATGCCTGCTGCTCCGGGCGGGAATGATGTAACTGAGTACGTTATTGTCACTCCGCTTACGACGTTCGTATCCGCATCGGCAAGCGTGATGACGAACGGATTATTAAGCGTATCGCTCGTCGGTTTTCGCTGTTGATCGCCGGCATCAAGCGTTAGGAAGGCGGGTTTGCCAGCGATCGCCGTTGCGTTAAAGGTCACCGGGCTTCCCGAGAGGCCGTTTGCGGTCGCGGCTACTGAGTACTGCCCGACTTTAGATCCCAGCGTCAACTGCGTCGCCGCCTGACCGAGATCGTCGGTGATCATCTTCGAAACGCTTATCCGCGCGCCGGTCGAATTCGGAGCGGTGGCCACAATAGCAAAATCGACTTCCACGCCGGGCACCCCAAATCCATTTGCCGATGTAACATTAACCGTGAACTGCGACACATTGGTCCGCACCGCGGCCGTCTGATGATCGCCTGAACCAAGCGTGAGGAAGACCGGTTTGCGTCCCAATGGATGTATAGAATCGGAAGCAGTCCATAATCCAAAGGCTTGAATTCCCGTTTTCGTGATCGTCTTTGCGGCGGTATCGACAAGGCCGCCTTCCGGAATCCAGCTTGAACCTCCATTTGTCGATTCCCAGAGAACGAGTTGCGACGCGATTCGTCCGTTCAATTCCACCTGCTTATAATGAAACACCAGTGTGGCATTCAAACCGGAGTTTGCCGCAGGTTCGATATCGTAACTCCGCTGGATCGACGCATTTCCATTCCCGACCATCGATGCGCCGGAAGTGCGGACAATAGTGGTAATACCGGGAGCAGTGCCGTTCCACGAAATATCGGCGCCGATATTTCCGAACGTGGAATTGGTGTCGGTACCCACCAATCCCTCGGAATGTTTCATTTTGCCCCATACGTAACCGTTCTCGAACAAGTGTCCGGCCACGGTCATCGTGGATAACGAATCGATTTTCAGTTCAATACCGGTGTTGACAGTAACTTTTGAATCGACGGTGAAATCGCCCGGCGAAGTCGATTTCGTTCCGGAACCGCTTAAGAGCAGGATATCGTAATGCTTCGCAGGAACGGGCTGATCGGCGCCTTTGAATTCGAATGTGCCGCCAATGCTATCGGGCAGATTGATTGCCTGATTCTTGACGCGCACCAATCCGGAGCCCGCATTAGTTATCGAGCCGAAGTTTTCGAGATCCTGTCCGAACGCAGTTCCTGCGCCCGCACACCAGACCGCGAGTGAAAGGAGAAGCAATGGCAGCATTCGCCGCATCCTGCCGTCGCTCCTCTCTCTTCGTTTTGTCCTATTCATTCGTTTCATACGCATATCCTGAACTATCGGTAGTGAATTACCTTAAATTCCGTTTGTTATTGTCCGATATCGATAACGCCGCTGTTGGCAACTGTGCCAAAATTCGTGAGCTTGCCGCGCACGCTGAGTGTACCGAGCGTATTGACGACAAGCGATTTCTTATTTAAAAATGTTGACCGCACACTGAGCGTGCCGTTCACCGTCACAGTTCCTTTCTCGTTATCGAACGAGGCAAGGGTGAGCGGATCCGTGATCGAACCCACGAGCAGCGAACCGTTTACAGTTACCGCGCTGCTATCGGTTGCCATCGTCACGGTGCCAATCGAATCGATCACGCCGACACTGATGCCGGGATGATCGATCTCTGCATCGTCAGTCGAACCGGGAACGGTGTGCTCATCCCACAAGGTCGGGTCGTTCCATAATTTGTTCGAAGCTACAGTGGTAAAGGCCGTGGTCGCGAGGGCGAATTCCGTTACCGTCGAAAGCGGTGTGGAGACATTCGTCACATCGACGATGTTGCTGACCGTATCGACCGAGCGGACATATCCGAACCCGGTTACTTTGGACCAGCTCGTTCCGTTGTAGTCGCGGACGCCAAGTTTCGTTTCGGTCGTTATATTCACGAGTTCGTTGTTAGTATAAATGAGCGACATCCCGCTTAAAGTATCGGTCGGGGCTGCGCCGGCGAATCGGTATGCCCGATTAACGTAGCGGGTCGATGGTGCGGATCCGAAAACGGTATCGGGCGACATATTCATCGCCAACTGGCTGCTGCTTGTATGCTTAAGCGCCAAACCGACCGAATCGTTGTTAAACGTATAGAACTCTCCGGCGTTGAGGGTATTGGTACGCTTTACGGTACCATCGATTTCACCCGTCCCCGTGACGTTGCTTCCGAGGGTATCGGACATGGTGAGGGTATTCGTTCCCATGGTCAGGTTTTTGCCAAGCGAAAGCACACCCGCCATGCCGAAGCTCTTGGTCGATGTCTTGTTCAACGATCCCGCCAGCGTGAGATTGCCGTACACACCGGAATCAACTCTTGTAGTATTACCGGCATACGTAACTGTGGTTTTGGCGCCAAAGACCAATGTGCCGCTTTGTCCCGGCGCAAAATCGTTATTAAAGATTACCGAGCCGGAGTTTGGAGGTAAAAGTGAGTTACCATCCGGGTCAGAGATCAATCCGCCCGTATTATTGACTGTGCTATTAAACGTTATTGTCCCGGTAAACGGAGAGCCGATATTGAACGTATTTGTCACAGCTGCATTGAACACGATGCCACCTGAACCGCCGGAGATAGCGCCGCTATTTATCACGGAGTTTGAAGAAAGTGTACCAAATGTTATCGCACCGGAACCTGGCGCCGCGGCCGAAATCGTAGCGCTGTTGACGGTATTACCCGTTATGGTTATGTTTCCCACACCTGATGTTTGAAGTGTCCCCTTATTTCCCGCCAACGTTCCAAAAATCAGATTCTTCGAGGTCGTTTTAATCGTGCCATATCCCGTTGTATCTCCCCCAATCGTGGCAGTACCAAACGATATATCTCCATTCCCGGACGTAATGGTACCCTTTGCAATGTTCGTAACGGTCCCAATCCCGAGCCGGCCGGTAGAATTATTCGTAATCGCGCCGGTCGCAGAACTGACGTTTGATACCGTTGCAATCGAATCTGATCCGTTTCCGGTAAAGAGCAATGCAGAACTATCGGTCACATCGGAAATTGTCGCAAATGTCCCGGCGTTCGTTACGGTGAGACTATCATTCACTGTCAAATTGCCGCCGGAATGATTGACCGTTCCTGCAATCGTTTTACCGCCGAGATTCTTTGCGCCGGTGCCCGAAAGCGTGAGATTCCCGTACGTCGTCCCGATAATCGATTGCGCATTACTCCCGCGATAGTTCACCACATCGGTTGCGCCGTTCGCGGTGAGGGCGCCGTTCGTCTTCGCCGTGCCGCCATCGATATTCAAGGCGTGGCCGTGCACCCCGAGCGATCCGCCCGTCAGCGTCAACGTCGTCTCAACCGAGACCGTCACGTTGAGGAATTTGGCGCTCGAATCCACCGCCAGTTTATCGAACTGAATCGGCTTGCCGGAGCTTACACCAATCGATTCCGCGACTGCGCCCAACAGTTTCACGGTCCCTTTGATCGTGTCTGCCGGATTCGCGTGGCTCGTATCCGCGCCGTTGTCGATGTTCCCTCGTATTTTATAGACGCCCGACCCGGAGAACGATGCGCCGGCGCCTACAACGAGGTCCTGACTGAACCCTTTCGAACATAGGGTCGCCAGGAACAAGGCAAGAAATGTGCCCCACTTCCATTTAAACCTCGTCAAAAGGCCGTCTGAAAATAATCGACTAATCATATATTCTCCATAGAAAGAAAATATTCTTTCGTTTGTTAATAGATCTTCAACACTCGTTATCCGGCTCACCGGCGAACACACCGAGCAGGGTGCATTTACCGTTCACCGAATTATGTTCGGCAATTCCCGAAATAACCGGATGCGCTCTTCCGCGAAAAGAGAAGGAGTATAAACTCTCTCCGCGCCCGAGCATATCCGCCGGGATACCGACTGCGTTATTTAATCAGATCGATCGTTCCATTGTTCACGATTTTGCCGTTCACGATAAAGCTCTGACCGCCGGCGAGATTGTTGATTGTCAGCGTTTTGCCGCTGGCGACGCTAAGCGTACTCAAACTGCTGTTGACATTGACTACTCCATTCACCGTCAGCCCGTTGCTAACCGTTAACGTCGAGCTATTAAAGAGCGTTATGCTCGATGCCGATTGTCCGGTTTGATCGTTGGCGACATTATTGCCCGCGTACAATTCCACATCGTCGCTCGAGCGCGGAATAACGCCGTCATCCCACACATGCGAGCTATCCGACCAGTTGCCGGAAGCAATCGATTGGATTGCGGTGGTAGATATACCAAATTCGGTTACGCCCGAAAGCGGCGTCGAGACGCCTGCCAAATAGAGAATGTGGCTCGTGGTATCGACCGAACGCGTGTACGCAATACCGTTATTGGCAACCTTGCTCCACGTCGTTCCGTTATAGAATTTTCCGCCGAGCTTGGACACGTTCGTAACGTTCACCAACTCAGGATCGGTATAAATCATCGCAAGCGAGACGAGCGTATCGGAGGCCGCGCTCGGATCGTTCACCTGGAATGCGCGTTTCACATACCGCGCCGAGGGCGTCGAGCCGAACACCGTATCCGGCGTCATCGTCATCGTGATCTTGCCGAGGGCATTTGCATGCTTGAGCGCCAAGCCGACTGAATCGTTGTTGAACGCATAAAACTCACCCGCGTTCATCGCATTGGTGCGCTTGACTGCGCCATCGACTTCGCCCGAACCGGTGACGTTTGTACCGAGCGTATCGGACATACTCAACGTATCGTTGGCGCCCATGCTCAGATTCTTCAACAGCGACAGGTTGCCGACCATGGAAAAGCTCTTCGGTGCGGTTTTATTCGAGGTTCCCGTCACGGTCAAATTGCCGTACACGGCAGAATCGACCTTCGTTGTAGCGCCGTTATACAGCACCGTTGAAGCGGCGGAATACGTCAATGTCCCCGTCGATG
>DATGFY010000232.1:0-3661 GCA_035308785.1 Bacteroidota bacterium
GATGTAGGAGATCTTTGCTTGCCATTCGAACGGCCGAACGGGTGTCATGTTTATCACTTATTTGTCATTTCTACTCATCGAAGGGACGCACTCCAGGCCCATCTTGCAAAGAATGGCATTTCGGCCGGGTTGCACTATCCGATCCCACTGCATTTGCAACCCGCATACTCGAATATCGGATATGCCGTTGGCGATTTCCCCGCGAGCGAGGCGGCAGCGAGAGAGTGTTTATCGCTTCCACTTTATGCCGAAATGAATGCGGGGCAAGTTGAGAGGGTGATTAGCGCCGTCCGGGAATTTTACCGGTAGATGGGAGGAATTCGGAACAATCAATAAAAAACAGCTAATTTATTGATATTTAATATTTTAACTGAGTGGGGAAAACGCTTGTAATAATGACTTAGGTTGCATATATTATGTATCGCCTCAACCAAGCTCGCTAGGCTCGTTGATTCATTTGAAGATTCGACCTATTTGGGGATAGGATGTTGGTCGTTTTGCTTCATGTCACACGAATGTTGGGAAAGAAACTGTACTTAGATATATGAACAACCCGCGGATCCGGCATATTCTGGAATTCTCCGATTGGATTGTATTCAATCTAGCGTTCCTCTATGCGGTGCTCTTGCACCTGCATACCGTTTCGAATTTTGTTTCACCCGTCTTTCCATACATTTCCCTCGAGTTATTGATCTTTATGATCTATTCAGCTCTAGGGATTGTCATCTTCCATTATAACAATCTATACAACATCAACGTTGTTTTTTCTATTGCCGATCAATCTGTTCGGCTTCTGGAATCGATGTTCTATGTCGTTTTTGGTTTTGCGGTGGTTTCGTTTTTCGCAAAGTCATCGATCATTGTGAATAGCCGGTTAGTGATTATTCTTTACCTGCCGGTGAGTCTCGGATTCTTAATCGTGGAACGAATCATCCTGTTCCGCGCCGGCTTAATCATCCTTGCCCGCTATGAAAAGTTCCGTCGCAACTTGGTCCTTGTTGGGGCTGGGAGAGTAGGGAAGCTGCTCGCCGCAAATATTACCTTGAACAACCCGTTTGGTATGAATATCCTCGGGTACGTCGATGATGGCTACGCGCCCGGGACTCCGGTATTTCGTGGCTTGAAAAGCATCGGACGCATGAACGATATACTCCCGATCACCCAATCGAATTCTGTCGATGAAATTTTGATCTGCGTCGAAGGAACTGAATCCGAGAAGCTTCTCGAGATTCTTGAGAGGTGTTTGGAAACGGGCGCACAGGTGAAAATCGCATCGCCGTTGTACGATGTTATGTCGAAATTCCGTTTTTCAGAACGTTACGGCGAAATTCCCGTCGTCGGACTCACACAGGCAGTTAATGCGAATGCGCACGAACTTTCCAAGCGTATTTTTGATTTGGTTTTCGCCGTTTTCGGTATGCTTGTGCTTTGGCCCGCATTTCTCTTGATCGCTCTTGCCATTAAGATTGACAGCGCCGGACCGATATTCTACCGCCAAACGCGCATCGGGAAGAACGGCAAGCCGTTTACGTTTTATAAGTTCCGTTCGATGTTTGTCGGCAGCGATAATGATGAGAGCAGGATCCGCAAGGTTGTCCAACTCATCCGCGGTGAAATTGCTATGCCGGAAGGCGGAACGAAAATCGTCGATGAATCAAAGATCACGCGTAGTGGCAGATTTATCCGCAGAACAAGTCTCGATGAATTACCTCAGTTGTTCAATGTAATCATGGGCGATATGAGTTTGGTTGGCCCTCGCCCTTGTTTACCATACGAATGGGAGAATTACGAGGATTGGCAGAAAAAACGTCTCGGTTCTATGCCCGGCTGCACCGGCGTATGGCAGGTGAGCGGTCGGAATGCGATTAGCTTCAATGACATGGTGATCCTGGATTTTTGTTATATCCAGAATGCCTCGTTGTTCCTGGATTTGCAGTTGATCCTGAAGACGATTCCTGTAATGATCATGGGGCGCGGAGGAAAGTAGCACTGAACTTAGGCGGTAACAAACAATGAAGGTTGCAATTGTTGGCTTGGGATATTGGGGACCCAACCTTATTCGAAATTTTGCTGCCACCGATGGAGTAACCGAGGTCGGTTGCTTCGATCTTGACCCGGAGCGCTCGGCATTGATGCGCCGCCGCTATCCGAGCCTCAACATTTATCCTTCCTTTGAGAAAGTCCTTCAATCCGATTGCGATGCGGTTATCCTCGCAACTCCCGTCTCAACCCATTACCCGCTCGGGAAGAAGATCCTTGAGCATGACAAGCATGTCTTGATCGAAAAGCCTCTTGCTGCAAAAGCATCGGAATGCGAAGACTTGATCAACATTGCTCAGAAGCGCGGCCTCGTCTTGATGGTCGATCATACCTTTATCTACACCGGCGCTGTTCGCAAGATCAATGATATCATTTCCCAAGGAAAGATCGGCGACGTCTATTATTTCGATTCGATCCGCATCAACCTCGGCTTATTTCAGCACGATGTCAACGTATTGTGGGATCTTGCGCCGCATGATATTTCTATCATGGATTACGTGTTGAAGCGCAAACCCACCGCAGTCTCTGCCGTCGGCGTTCACCATATTAATGGGATTGAAGACGTTGCGTACCTCACCGTGCATTTCGATGAAGGACTCATAGCCCATTTTCATGTGAATTGGCTTGCTCCGGTAAAGATTCGCCGCATCATCATTGGCGGAAGCAAGCAGATGGTTGTGTACGACGACATGCAGCCCAGCGAAAAGGTGCGCGTGTATGATAAAGGCGTTGAAGTCACGACGCGCGAAGGAATTTACTCCACGCTTGTCCAATACCGCACCGGCGATATGTACGCGCCGAAGCTCGACGATTACGAGGCGCTTTCGCTGGTGACAAAAGAATTTATTGACGCTATCAAGGAAAAACGCGTTCCGCTTTCTTCCGGTGAATCCGGACTTAACGTCGTGAAAATTCTCGAAGCCGCTGAGGTTTCTATCAAGAACAACGGGAAAGTTATTCCGTTAGTCTGCGACTAAGATGCGATGGATTTTCGTAAGATCGCTCCCAATGTCAAGCTCGGTTCCAATGTAAAGATTTTCGATTTCGTCAACCTATACGGTTGTGAGATCGGTGATAATTCAAAAATCGGGGCGTTTGTCGAAATCCAAAAAGGGGTAACGATCGGCAAAAACGTCAAGGTCTCCACTCATACCTTCATCTGCGAAGGCGTCACCATCGAAGACGACGTCTTCATTGGCCACAACGTCTCCTTCATCAACGATAAGTATCCCCGTTCAACGAACGAATCCGGAGCGCTTCAAACCGAAGCGGATTGGAAGGTCGTTCCCACAATCGTAAAAAAGGGCGCATCGATCGGGACTAGCGCTACCATTCTGTGTGGAATCACGATCGGAGAAGATGCTATTGTCGGAGCAGGTAGTGTGGTGACGAAGGATGTCCCCGCACACGCGGTTGTTGCGGGCAATCCTGCGAAGATTCTGCGAAAAAAATAAACCGATTCTAGAGTTGGGAATTAATAAAAAAGGTCGGCGATGAACCGACCTTTTTGTTTGTTCCACGTAGAGACCTCTATAAACTCCAAAAATTACTCTGCATCCACTATTGGATTTACATTTGCCTTACTTTCCGGAGACGGATCCACTAGCATATCATAATAGCA
>DATGFY010000233.1:0-1881 GCA_035308785.1 Bacteroidota bacterium
CAAAGTGCAGGCGGTGCGCGCAAAAGATCCGAAGATTTTCCTCAACATCACCTCGGGCACGTGGCTCTCGCCGTGGTGGGTGAAGTATGCCAACACCATCTGGATGCAGGGCGCCGATTACGGTTACGCCGACGTGCCGTCGATCAGTCCGCGCGATGCGGCGATTACGTACCGCGATTTTGTGCTGTACGATGATTTCCACAACCAAAACCAGTGGTTCCCGATTTCTAATTTGATGACGCACGGCATCATCAAGGGCAATTTGGAAATGCTCGGCGGCAAAGAAGAGCCGCTCGATAAGTTCACCAACGAAGTGCTTCTCTACTTTGCGCGCGGCGTGGCGATGTGGGAGCTGTATATCTCGCCCGATATTCTTAACGACGGCGAATGGGACGCGCTTGGGCAAGCGATGCAATGGGCGCGCGACCGGTTTCCGACGCTCACCTCAACCGAAATGATCGGCGGCGACCCGACCAAGGGACAAACGTACGGCTACGTCCACTACAACGGCACACACGGCGTGATCGCGGTCCGGAATCCGTTGATCACGGAAAATTCGCTTCGTGTTCCGCTCGCTTCTTCGCTCGGACTCGATCCGAACGCAAAAAATCTCGTGCTCGAAAGAGTCTATCCCGGCAGATGGATCTCGCCGCAGCTCTATTCTGCAAACGATTCCGCCCAGATACCGCTGAACGGATACGAGACCGCCATTTACGAGCTTTACCCGCTCGCCGATGCGAAAGAGCCGCTCCTTGCCGGCGTGCCGTTCGACGTCGCCTCGAACGACAATGGCAAAGAAATGCTCAATGTGTATGGCTCGATGGACGGAATGAAATTGCTCAATGCCGATGCTGCGAAAATCGAAACGGCACCGTCGGGTTCGGAGACAACGGAAGCGCCCGTCGAGAACAACTCGATAAAATTTTCGTCCGACAAAGGCAGCATCGATGTTGGATTTGCAACAAGCGCATCGGTCAAAGAGGGGGTGCTATCGATCCTCCTCACGCCTGCGGGCGATTCGCCGAGCAAGAAACCTCCTCGCGTGCATCTCACGATCGATGGCGTTGCAGATACTGCCAAGCACGAGCGCGCCGAGGATGAGAGCGTCTCGCTCTGGTACACTGCGAAACTCTCCACCGGCAAGCACGATGTAATAATTTCCGTCGAATCGAAAGAGCAGCAGAAATCGTGGACAGGCAACGCCTCCGTGTGGATGGTATGCCAGCAGCAGCAATCCGGCAGAACGGTGACGTTGACAACAACCCTCAAACCCTCGAGCCGCATTCTTCCTCCCCAAGCGCTTCCGCCGGGGATTGTGATTAAGAATGTGAAATTGGGGGAGGGGGAGATTGGGGGGTGAGAACTATTGCCAATTTCCGATTGCGGATTGCCGATGTAACAACCACAAAGGTGTCATTCCTGTCCGCCGCGGCGGACAGCGCCCTTTTCATTTTGGAATGTTGAACGTTCCTGTACTTCTTTCCAATTTTTCGTAACTTTGTGTATTGGGGTGTTCGAGGAATTTTGCATCGAGCAAGCCGAAAGTAACTCACCCTCAATCCCTCTCTTACGAAGAGAGGGACTTTTACTCCCCTTCTCGGAGCCTGCCCTCGAATGTTCTTGTCGGGGGTAAGAGAAGGGGCCGGGGGATGAGTTACGGTCGGTACGCACCATGACCAATACTCTGGATCCCGTGCAGAAGCATCCCGCCAAACAAACGGCGGGCAAGCACGGGATGACACATAAAAGGTCTTTACTGTTCACTGTTCACTGTTCACTCGCTAAAAGACTATGCGAACACTTATTCTTACCGCCGCCCTCAGTTTACTCCTCGTCACCCTGTCGTATGGACAGACCTCCATGCAAAAAATCCAGGGGGTG
>DATGFY010000234.1:0-2534 GCA_035308785.1 Bacteroidota bacterium
ATCACTGCGCGCATCAAGATTCAAGGATGGTGGAACGGCAGCAGCGACGATTATAAAGTTTATTCTGATTATGAACGGGCTACCTACGATGTTCACGGCGATGACAATGAAATCCGCGCAACATACGTTCTTAACGGCGGCGGAGAAGTGATCACTCTGGAAACTACCAATGCCGATATTCACATATTGAAATTAGAAAGGAAATAACCAATGAAACAATGGATTGCAGTATTTGCTGCGCTCCCGTTATTTTTCGTGTTGAACGGAAAATCCGGCGACGCGTTGAAAGGCACATGGAGCACCACCGTATCGGAACGAAAAGACAAAATCCATCTGCGGATCTCGTATGGCGACGATTCATACTCTTCGTTCGGCATTTCGCCCTCCGAATTCACCGGACTCACCCTCTCGCAAGCCAAAGGCACAACTGGCGACATGGAGTTTTCGCTCGTCCGCGAAGCTGGGACGATTTCGTTTCGCGGAAAGTTTGAAGACGGAGAAGGTTCCGGTCACTTTAATTTCGTAAGAAACGAAAAATATGCTACCGATCTCGCCGCCGGATATGGTGAACCGACTGAGGACGATCTGTTTTCGCTCGCCATTCACGGTGTAAGCATTGACTATGCAAAGAAGATGGCGAACGCCGGTTTATCCCGAGTCACAATCGATGATCTCGTCTCCATGTCGATACACGAGGTTACTCCGGAATATGTTGCAGGATTAAATAAGTTCGGATACCTCCATTTAACCCCCGATGATTTGGTTTCGATGTGTATTCACGATGTCAAGCTAGAATTTATCGGCGGAATGCGAGACCTCGGTTACACCCGTCTCACCCCCGATGACCTTGTTTCAATGCGCATCCATGGGGCAACAGTAGAATTTGTCAAAGGCCTGAAAAGCTATGGTTACGAAAATCTTGCCGCTGACGATATCGTGAGCATGCTGATTCACGAAGTTTCGATCGATTTCATAAAGTATCTCGATTCAATCGGGTACAAAGGCATATCACCCGATGATCTCGTGAGCATGGAGATTCATAATGTCGATCAGGAATATCTCGGCAAACTCGCAGCTCTCGGATACGACGGCGTTTCGCCGGACGACCTCGTGAGCATGCGCATTCACGGCGTCGAACCCGAATTCATCAAAGGCCTTACCGATCTGGGGATCAAGAATATCTCCCCCGACGACCTTGTTTCGATGTCGATTCATGGCGTTACCGTCGGTTGGGTGAAACACTTGGAAGACCAGGGCTACAAGCACCTCACCGCCGATCGCCTTGTCGATATGCGCATCCACGGGACAGATGAATAAGGAATCGAATGTAGGGTCGGCAGCCCGCAGAGGCGATATTTTGGGAAATTGTACAGATTTTGCATTCTCTATTAAGATTTTTTCACACATTACGCGGAACTTGGAGGCCGGTCTCATTCGTTATGCCTTGTAGTAGGTGGAAATCCAAATAACACGAAAGGAGATAGCGATGAAACAATTAAAACAGCGGCTTGTTTGGCTGTGTATTGCTGTGGGAATCTTCTGTTCTGCATCCGCACTTTACTCACAGGTTCGCATTGGAGTCAACCTCAATATCGGCGATCAACCGGTTTGGGGACCTGTTGGTTACGACCATGTCGAGTACTATTATCTTCCCGATATCGATGTGTATTATAATGTGCCAAACCATGTCTTTTTTTACTACGAAGACGGCCGGTGGCGCCGACGGTCAGAACTGCCTCCTCGTTGGGCGAACTACGATCTTTACCATTCATATAAGGTCGTTGTGAACGAGCGGAGACCATATCTCCATGCCGATGTCTATCGGGCAAGATACCATGAGTTCGTCGGCCGGAGAGATCAGGTGGTCATCCGCGACAGCCACGACGAACGCTACTTCGTAAATAAGGATCATCCCGAACACGGTAAATGGGTCGAAAAGCACAAAGGTGAAGGCCACGACCACGGCCGCCACGGAGATCGCGATTGACCGTTCAGAACGGTTGAAAGATATCATTTTCAAAAGCCCTGCTTTCGGTTGGAAGCAGGGCTTTTTTGTTTGATCCTGGCAACCGGTGGGCGTTAGAATCTCCATTCCAGCAAGTTGCATTTCTTCCAAAATTGCTTAAATTAGGTATTATAAGATGAGCAAAGAGACCCGATTACGGATTATTATAGTGCTGAGTTTGCTTATCGGATATTTCGTAGTCGCGGTGTTGCGCTCAGGCACCTCATGGTAATGACGAATGCTTTTCAGAATTCCCGGCAGTAACTTATGAAAGAAGGAACGCATACTCCCCGCGCCAAGAAGATATTGCTCGTCGAAGATGAAGACGGGTTGGCGGAGCTTCTTGCGAATCTGCTGATCTCCGATGGGTACGATGTCATCATTGCACACAACGGGCGAGAGGGGCTGGAAAAACTTGAGGGCATGAAGCCCGACGCAATCATATCGGATATTGTCATGCCGGAAATGGACGGCCTAGAAATGTTCCGGCAGATCAAAGCAAATGCAAAAACGTCATCCGTACCCTTTC
>DATGFY010000235.1:0-5953 GCA_035308785.1 Bacteroidota bacterium
TTCGACGATTACCGATGTAAACGGGAATCATCTTGCACCTTACACATTTTCCTACACTCCTGAACCGTACTTCCGTATTACGGCTACTTCACCGCCTAATGATACGCTTGCTCCCAGCGATCTCGTGAGAATTTATTTTAACGGCGAAATTAACGCGAGTTTTATCAATTCACTTCACGGAATCGCTGGTCCCTCGGCCCATTGGTTTATCCCCGCAACCACTGGATACGAGGCGGATTGCAATGAATCAATGCAGGCCAATGAATCAGTCGTAATAACGGTGGATACCGGCGCAACGGATATTTATGGCCATGCGCTATCGCGGCCATATTCGTTTACCGTGTATGCTGCGCCGTTTCAGGTAATCAACACCCCTGTTTTCGGAAAACTGAGTTCGATGGGTGGGCTGAATATGTTGTCACAGCGGTTTGGCCTAACTTTTAATTATCCACCCGATACTTCCACGATCATGCCCGCGATTTCCGTCAGCCCCTCCACGCCGCTGCTATATATCGGTAAGAGTGATACTTTATACGCGACAAACGATTTTTTGCCCAACACGAAGTACACCATTACTTTTTCAACAACTCTTCGAGACAGCGATGGAGCGACGTTGCCGACGCCGGAAATGTATGACTTTCAAACCTCACCATTTCTGATTTCCACGTGGGGAGGAGATGAGAACGGGATAACGATCTTTTTCGACGGACGAATCGACACTGCGAGCTTTCGCGAGGCATTTTCATTATCTCCGCCGGTTGCAGGAACATTCGCCTTCAATTACAGCAGTCGGAATGGTGAGGTGTCCGCATATTTTAACGCGCCCCTCGGTAGACACGTGACTTATACGTTTGTTGTTTCCACAGCACTGAAATCAATCAGCGGATTTCACCTTGCTCAAGCCGATACCGGATCATTTAGCACTCTTTGAAAAAATTATCGTGAAAATTGTTCAAACATACACTTTAGTTCTGCAATTCAGCGATGAGATCATAATGAGAGCGGTTCGAAACAAGTTTGCTAGGCCATGTTACGTAGTCCAATGTGTTCTCTGTGTTTTTCTCCTTTGGTCGATGAGCGGCTGTGACAAGGACAATGTGAATGCGCCACTGGATCCCAACAAGGCGATGACTGACCCCTCCGTCAAACCTGTTGTCCTTTCGACGTATCCATCAAACACTGCAATCGGACCATTCAGCGGGCTTCCCTCGCCCGGAACAAGCGGCGCCCTCTCATTCTACGTCTCGTTTAACAAACTGATGCGGCCGAACTACCTCATTTCGCCTTGCACAACTTGCTCAGGTTTCGACTACGGTGTCAATCTTTCGACTGGGCCTCCTTATCCAAGCCAACCTGTTAGCGTTTTACCTTTTTTTGTTGGGCCTTCGGGAGGGTTTGATAGTATTCCAAATACGATCGGCAAGACATATTCAATTAGGTTGGATTCTACGTTTACCGATGTTAACGGGAATCATCTCGCTCCGTACACACTATCTTTTACGCCTGAGCCATACTTTCGAATCGTATCATCAACTCCCGCAAACGATACGTTATCTCCACCGGAAGGAGTTGTGACGCTCACTTTTAATAGCGACATCAACTCTGGCCTCCTTGCCTCAATCCATATCACAACGCCATTAGTTTACCCTTGGCAAATCGTAGGGGGGCGTAGCGAGGTCGGTACCGCCTTACCAAGTATCAAACCAAACCAATCAATAACAGTTACCCTCGATGCCGGGACAAGAGACACTTATGGGAACGCGTTGTCCGCTCAATACACACACACATTTTACTGCGTGCCTTTTCGTGTTAGTGTCGTTCCGATTTATTATTCGATGAATACACTCACTGAACAGTTTTCGCTAAACTTCACCTATCCTCCCGATACCGCGACGATCATTCCCTCGCTTACGGTCAATCCTGAAACTCCGATGGCGTATGATCCAAATTTTGGAGGACTTTATCCGTTAATCGACTATATACCCGATACGGATTACACAATCATGTTATCGACGGGAATCCAGGACACCGCCCATGATGAACTCTCTACACCAAGTCGATATAGTTTCCACACCCCTCCATTCGTAATTACCGGGTCTTGGATGGGCGGGCACACGAGTGACCCAATCGACTTCTATTTTAACGGCAACATCGATACTGCAAGCATTTTATCTGCATTCTCCATCTCCCCAAATGTCCACGGAGCATTCAATTTCTCGAGTGGAATTATTTTCATTGCGAACCCTGCTTTTTCAGCAAATACGTCATACACCGTTAGCATTTCAACCGTTGTAAAATCGTCCCGCGGTTACCACCTCGCTCAGCCATATACGTTTAGCTTTACGACGGGAAGTAACTAGTGCCTTAGTGGGTGGGTGCAATGGTGAAAAATAAATCCTGTTGTACTATCGCACGAAGTTACTTTTGCACTGAGGAACTAAGGCACTACTGCACTAAGGCACTACCCCGGCTTTAGGATTATCCCTTTCTGGTCGTGACCATTCATCTTAACAACTAGCGGAGATGAGAAGCGGATGTGGCGGGTGTATTCTTTTGCATCAAGCGGTTTCTGGGACATCAACCACTGCCAATCGAGGCGGCCCTGGTTGCTGTTCTCGTTTATCGTGAAGTAGCCAGTCATGAAGGCGGTGATGTTTTGGAAGAAATGCGTACCTTGCGAGGGGGTGACATCGAGGTCGCGGAAGCCGGTTTCGATAATGACTTTCGCGCCGGAGATATGCTCCCACCGGACGGGGATGCCGAGCCACGGATCGAGCGTTCCCCACCTGCCGACTCCGATGAGAATATACGGTTTGTTTTCCGCAGATAATTCGCCGTTGTATTGGCTCACCTCAAGCGCAACTTCTTCTGTTTTTGATCTGTCGAACTTTTCAAAATCGACTGTCACGATGTCGAAGATATTTTCCAGCACGCCGTTGCCAAGGACCTGCGAGCTTTCGCAGAGAACGAGCTTTGGATCCACCTTATCGAGCCGCAGTTCTTCCACCTGACGACTGACAACGAGCGGGCGCATCTGAAGAAGGCCGAATTCGGTCGGCGCGCCATCGGGGGAGCCCATCTTCACGGCAAATTCAATCTCAACCGGCGAACCCATCCCCGATGAACCGATATCGAGCGCCATATCGAGGATCTCCGGCAACGGAATCACCTTGCGTTTGAGGATCGGCGCGAAGGTGACCAAGCGCGTCCCTTGCCGCGAAAGCCCGTCGTGAATCGATTCGTTTTCGGGAGAATAGGTTGACCCCACATAGCCCAGTGTGCCATCGGTTTCTGCGATACTCAGTGGATATGCGCGCGTTACGTCGCCGGTATCTGCGTTGATCGACCCGGACTTGGTGTCAAGATCGATTGCGAAAAAATCGCGTTGGCTGTTTGTCACGGCATCGTCGATTTCGGCAAACTGAAATAATTGCTCCGGATATTTTGGACAGAAGGTCACGCTTGCTCCTCCATCGACAACCATCTGCCCCAGGCCAAGCGCCACGGAGGTAATTCCATCGGAGGCGACCTGCGGGGGCATTGGATAAAAATTGAACGACTTTGCAACGCCGGAGAAATCCGGATAAAATCTTTTGCCGTGAGCGCTTCCCACCACTTTTTGAATGATCACGGCCATTTTTTCTTCTTCCAACCGGTACATCGAGTGGCGCGTGTATTCTTTCGCGGCCTGGGAATAGGTCGATGCATAGACACGCTTGATCGCGCTCAGCAAATCCCTCAGGCGAACGTCAGGATTCGCATGATTGTTCGGGATCATAAAGGTGGAGTAGATTCCGGCGAACGGCTGGTACTGCGAATCCTCCTGCAAACTGGAAGAGCGGACGGCAAGCGGCTGTCGGACCATATCGAGAAAAGCATTCAAATCGCTAAGGACCTTCCGCGGGAATTTGGAAGCGTTCAAGAAGCGCCGCGCGGTGGTTTCGTCCGATTCGGCGGCAAGGAAAAGATCGCGCAGACCATTACGTTCGATGAAATAATCGAACACGTCGGTGCCGACGATGACGCCGGGGGGAATGGATACGCGCACGCCGGGAAACCGGTCGCGCGCCCCGGATGAATCGATAAGCATATTCAGGAAACTTAAGCCGCGCGCCTTACCCCCGAGCGAGCCGCCGCCGATGCGCGCGAGACTGTTCGCCGGATCGAACGATTCTTTGGAAAAATCGGTGATGCGCCCCCGTTTTTGCTCCTCTCGATACCGGTGGAGCGATTGTATCAGATCGCTCCGCAGGTCTTCAAGAGTTTCATAATCCGAAACCTTGCGTGCGCGCAGATGATATGCAACACCGAACTCCGTTCGCGCTTTCAGCCAATTCGAGAAATGATTTCGTTCCGCATGGTATTTGATGCTTTCTTTCGGCACGGTGGCAAGCTGGGCGGCCAACGATTCAAGGTCCGATGCCCGTCCCACTTCCACTCCATCGGGTGTGCGGAAGACGAAATCATCAAACCCGAAATAGCTTTTCATGAAGGTGCGCACTTCGTGCAAAAGCTGGGGGGAATCCTTTAATACAAACGATGCGCCCACCTTGTGCGCCTCCTGCTCATTCGCCGCGATGGTCGATTGGAGGAGGATGGGGATATCAGAATGAGTCGATTTCACACGCCGCGCCAGTTCTATGCCTGCCTCAGGATCGGCTTTGCCTTCACGGACGAAGTCAACATCGGAGATAATTCCCGAAATGGAGTCTTGGTATTTGGTGAAGTAGCTCCACGCTTCTTCGTAGGTCGTACTCAACAGGATTTTTGGCCGTGCGCGCATCCGCAGGTAGCGATGCGAAAGATTCACGCCCTCAGCAATTAACCGCTTGGAATGGTTCAACACTTCGGTGTAAATTATCGGCAGGTACGAAGAGTAGAACCGGACATTATCCTCCACCAGCAAGATCGATTGGACACCGGCGACCCGCGTATCGTGCTCGACATTTCGTTGGTCTTCGAGCTGTGAGAGCATCGCGATGATCAGATGATAATCACCCTGCCACAAAAAGATCCGATCGAAGAGCGATGTATTGTGGTGCGAGAGGAGATCGGCAAGTTCGCGTTGATCGAGTGCAAGAAGCATGACAGGGATTTTAGAGCCGCGCTCGCGAAGCTGTTTCGCCAGCGAAAGAGCGTGCATATCCTCGATATGCAGCGTCGTGATAATGAGATCGAACCGGTTTTCTTGCCCGATGAGTTCGATGGCGGCCTCGCCGGTGGAAACCCGGCGGATTTCCGGCGTGTGGGCAATGTGGAACCCCTCGTACTCGTTGCGGATGAGTTCGTACAACCGTGCGTCGTCCTCAATCATATACGAATCATAGACACTGGAGACCAGAAGGATATCACGGATGCGGTAGCGCATCAGGTCCTGGAAATCCATGTATTTCGATTGGTAGATGTTATCTACACGGCGGTCGTCTCGGTTCGGCATCAGGTGTAATGTAGGGGTTTTTTCAATTGTTTATCGTATCACTCCGCAGCGCGTGCTACCCTATCATGAGTAAAAAGACCCTGGATTCCCGCTAGAAACATGCGGGAATGACACATTTATTTGTTGTGATCAGCACAGAGTATTCCTCAAAAAAAAATCGGAGTGGATGGCTGTCCACTCCGATTCATTCGTTCGTCGATATTGTTCAGATTAGACGAGGCCTTGATCCATCATGGCATCGGCAACTTTGAGGAAACCGGCGATGTTGGCGCCGTTCACGTAATTGCCGGGCGTACCGAAACGTTCTGCCGTTTCGAAGCTCGCCTTATGGATGCTCTTCATGATGAGATGGAGACGGTTATCGACCTCTTCTCTCGTCCATGAATAGCGCATGCTGTTCTGCGACATCTCCAGGCCTGACGTTGCGACGCCGCCGGCGTTTGCTGCCTTTCCGGGTCCGTACAGGATCTTCGCATCGATGAATTGTTTTACACCATCGAGCGTCGTCGGCATGTT
>DATGFY010000236.1:0-1558 GCA_035308785.1 Bacteroidota bacterium
ATGTGTTTATCGAGAAACCGCTCACAAGCACAGTCGATGAGGCAAAGCAGTTGGTTGACCTTGCGTCGAAAAAAGGCAAGAAGATTCAAGTAGGGCACATCGAGCGGTTCAATCCCGCGCTGCTCGCTCTTGGCGACCGGAAACTCGCGCCGATGTTTATTGAATCGCACCGATTGTCGCAGTTCGATCCGCGCGGCACCGACGTGGCCGTGGTGCTCGATCTGATGATTCACGATATCGATGTGATTCTGACGCTCGTCCATTCTCCCGTGAAAGACATTTCGGCAAACGGTGTGCCGATTGTTTCCGGCCAGATCGATATTGCGAATGCGCGCATACAATTCGAAAACGGCTGCGTGGCAAACGTAACGGCGAGCCGGATCTCGCAAAAGAAAATGCGGAAGATGCGGTTGTTCCAGAAAGACGCATACATTACAATGGATTTTTCCACCGGCGCGGCGCAAGTATTTACGCTGATTGATGGCGAAAGCGATGCCCCTGCTTCAGGTATGACAATGGGGGAATTCACTGCCGATGGGAAAAAACGGAAGGTCGTCTTCGAAACGCCGAAAGCGGGAGAAGTAAATGCTTTGAAATACGAACTTGAGCTGTTCCTTGAAGCGATTACAAATGATACCGAGCCTGTGGTCAGCGGGGTTGACGGTATGCGGGCGTTGGAAGTCGCCCACCGGATCATCGAAACAATCGGTTCCCAACAAACGAAGATCGTCTGATGCCGGCAATTGAAATTCATAACGAAGCGCTCGAGGCGATTGGCGCTCTTGCCGATGAGCTAACGGTCGAGGCGCACGTTGTCGGCGGGTATGTCCGCGATAAGCTGCTTGGCAAGGAAGTGAACGATATCGACATCGTCGTCGTCGGCGATGGGGTTGCGTTCGCTCGCGCGGCAGCAAAGAAACTCGGCGTTCGGGATATTGTGGTGTTTGAAAAATTCGGCACGGCAATGCTGCCGTATAAGAGCGGGAAGATCGAGTTTGTCGGAGCGCGGGAGGAAAGCTACGACAGCAGTTCACGAAAACCCTCGGTAAAGACTGCTAGTCTTGCCGGAGATCTTTCGCGGAGAGATTTTACTGTGAACGCGATCGCGGCGGCTCTTAACCACGAACGATGGGGAGAGTTGAGCGATCCGTATGATGGTCGCCGCGACCTGCAAGCAAAGCTCCTTCGGACGCCGCTTGACCCGAAGAAGACATTCGATGACGACCCATTGCGGATGATGCGCGCTCTGCGGTTTGCATCGAAACTCGGATTTCGCATCGACGAATCGGCTCTTGCGGCGATACGGGAGATGGCAGACCGGATTGCGATTGTCTCGAAGGAACGCATCACCGATGAATTCCTAAAAATTCTTGCCTCGCCGCAGCCTTCGATCGGTTTGCAACTGCTGTACGAAACTGGGCTCTCGAAACATTTTTTCCCGGAGCTCGACGATATGGTTGGCGTGGAGCAACGGAAAGATTACCATCATAAAGATGTTTTCCTGCACACGCTGAAAGTAGTAGATAACATTTGCACGACGACGGAAAAATTATGGCTG
>DATGFY010000237.1:0-2185 GCA_035308785.1 Bacteroidota bacterium
GCGGCATGATGACATCGAATGCCGAAAGCCGGTCGGTTGCGACGATCAGCAGGTGCTCGCCCAGATCGTACATATCGCGCACCTTGCCGCGCTTCAAAAATTTTAAGCCAGAGAACTGTGTTTCGTAAATTGCGTTTGGGGTTGATGATGGCATATTTGAATTCATGTTAGAGAATGGAATGGGCGAGTAACTAAATTACAAACTAAAATAAGAACATATTTGTCATTCTGAGCCCTCGATAAAGACATTCGAGGATAAACTCCGCGAAGAATCTACGGCGCCAGATGTTACTACGACCGTGGGAGATTCTTCGCAAGGCTCAGAATGACAGCAACGTCTTCGAAAGTCATTACGGCGATGATGACGTATGATCATGCACAATCTTCCATCCATCGATAAACTTTCGCAAGATCAGCGTGAAGACGCCGTGGGGATTGTCGTTTGCGCGCTTCAGATCCCAATGCCCGAGGCACCACGCCGAAGTCGACGAAAGAACATGCACTTCCAAATCGGAAAATGAAAGCTCTCCCATTTTTTCTTTAGTATCATACGACGATTTGTATTTTTCCAGCGTTGCCTGCCACCCGCGCCGTATTGCCCCACCGCTTGTGAAAATTAGGCTATCGGAATTCCAATACCCTCTCATGTAGCCCGGAATGTCGCCATTATTCCACGCAGCGACTTGCGCATCCAGCACTGCACGGATTTTTACGGATGCTGCGCTATCGGCGGAAATGCGTCCGAAAGCCCTGGCAGATAACACAGAGATGCCGAAAATCAGCATCGCAATTATCGAGATCGCGCTCCGAAATCTGCTCCTATTCTTATCAAAAACCATATATGAAAAATAAGCAAAATGGAGGGGTTTTACAAGGCATTGACCTTATTTTGTGTACGACTTGCATTTCACTTTTCCCCACTATATATTATACGCAGTGTATGTTCGGGAGGTCGAACGATGTTGCACGCATTCGCCTTCCTTTATTTTCTTTTCTCAATTGAAAATTATGCGCGTCTAACTTTCGTTCACTGTTATACTGGAGGTTCTATCATGAAGGCTTTCCTGTTATCAATTTCAATTTTTTTCTTATTTTCCACGGGGTATCTTTCCGCACAAGTCACATGGACGAAGTACACTTCGAATCCGGTAATACCTGCCACGAGCAATAAAGCGAACGCCCCGCTGTCGTTCAACTACACATACTTAAACGCAACACTGTGGGATAGTACTCACAATCTTTATCGAATGTGGTTCGAGAATATTGTCTCCAGCCATTGGCAAGTATCGAGCGCTATTTCCCCGAACGGAATTGATTGGTATATCGATGAACGAGGACCGATCTTATCGGTCGGAGCAACGGGTTCGTTCGATGCATCCATGATTTCTCCCGCTAGCGTTGTATACGATGGCGCGACCTACAGACTTTATTACACCGGATATGATGGAGTATCGACCAACATTGGTTTGGCCACATCGACGGATGGAATCAACTGGACGAAATATTCGGGGAACCCCATCATCTCTCATGTTCCGGGAACGTGGAAGAACGATGGAGCGGGCTCGCCGCAGGTCTCTTTCGACGGTTCGAAGTATACCATGGTGTATGGCGGCGCCATCAACCTTAATGGCGGGAAAGTACTCGGCAATCTGGGCGAAGCCGAATCGCCGGATGGTTACACCTGGACTGATAGTCCGTTGAATCCCCTCTTCCCAAAATCCGCGAGACTGGCGTGGGATACTACGTGCGTTATTCCCATGGCCATGTGCAAGGTGAACGGCACCTACTTTATGCTCATTAATGCGGGTCCCTACTCTCCGATCGGTCTTATTACCTCAACCGATGCGATCAATTGGACGGAAAATAGCACAAACCCGATCTTTTCAACGGGGCTAGCGGGCTCCTGGGATAATCAGCGCGTCGAGTACGGCTCGATGCAGTTTCGGAATAATCAATTCCTGTATTTCTACCCGGGGATAGGATCGAATAACCAGTGGCAAATTGGTCTCGCGACTTCTCCGGCCACGCTCCTTCCCCCGGGGACACTTCGCATACAAGGAAAGCGCGACAACTGATGACGATATATAATCGACTGCCCCTGAAACCCTATCTCATCCTTCAAGGAACACTCATATGAAGACTATTTCGGTTTTGATATTATTCGCCGCTATATTGGTTTGTTTCT
>DATGFY010000238.1:0-3515 GCA_035308785.1 Bacteroidota bacterium
CGCGTCGTTGCGCGAAATCTCCTCCTGAAATTCTGGTCCGAAACGCTTCCGCACAATAATGGAACGTAGAAGAAAAAGTCATGTCATTCTGAGCGTTAGCGAAGAATCTCCAACCGTTCGGTATTCACAACCGTGGGAGATCCTTCGCTTCGCTCAGGATGACAAACCAAGAGGATTAGTCATTGCGAGCGGATATCGCGCCCGCAGGCGCGACGCGAAGCAATCTTGCAGATTTTGCGCAAAATTAGCTTAAATGTCAAACCCGAACATCACCCACGAATCCGCCGCGCTGCACGTCTCAGGCGAAGCTCTATATATAGACGATATCCCGGTTCACGAAGGGCTCCTCACCGGCTACGTAGTCTCCAGCCCCCATGCATACGCGCGGATAAAGTCGCTCGATCTCGCTGATGCGCGTAAAGTCCCCGGCGTCTTCGCCATCTTGTCTGCAAAAGATATCCCCGGCCGTAACGAAATGGGCCCCGTCATTAAAGACGAACCATGTCTTGCAGAGAATGAAGTTATCTGCATAGGGCAGGCGGTCGTCCTCATCGCGGCCGAAACGCTCGAGCAATGCCGCGAAGCCGAACGCAAGATTCGCATCGAATACGAGCCGCTCGATCCCGTTCTCTCCATCGAAGACGCCATCGCCAAGAACAGTTTCTTGGGCAAGCCGGCAGCCATCGAACGGGGCAAAGTGACCGAATCGTTGAAGAGCGCTCCGCATACTTTCCGCGGCGAGCTGCGCACCGGCGCACAAGAGCATTGGTATCTTGAAACCCAATCGTGCCTCTGCGTCCCGGGTGAAGGCAAAGAGATGTTTGTCTGTAGTTCTACGCAACACCCATCCGAAACGCAAACCGCTGTTGCCGAGGTGCTGGGCATCGGGAAACATGACGTGGTCGTCGAAGTGCGGCGCATGGGCGGCGGCTTCGGCGGCAAAGAAACGCAAGGGAATCATTACGCATGCTGGGCCGCGTTGCTTTGCAATGCGGCGAAGCGGCCTGTCAAGATCTGCCTCGACCGCGATAAAGACATGATCATCACCGGCAAACGCCACCGCTTCCTCTCGAAATACGAAGCGGCGTTCGATGGCGACGGCCGGCTCCTTGCCGTAAACATCGACCTGTTCAGCGATGGCGGCTGTGCGACCGATCTTTCGCACGCCATCATGGAACGCGCAATGCTCCATGCCGATAACGCGTATTTCGTTCCAAATTTCCGCGTCGTCGGCAAGGTATGCAAGACCAATTTGCCATCGAATACCGCCTTCCGCGGTTTCGGCGGTCCGCAGGGCATGGCGGTCATCGAAACAATCGTCGATCGCGTGGCGCGCGAGCTTCACAAAGATCCTCTCGAAGTCCGCAAACTCAATTTCTACGGCACCGATTCGCGCAACACCACGCATTACGAACAAACCATCGAGCACAATCTTCTCCCGCCGATTCATGACCGTCTTGTCACGTCATCCGATTATTGGAGCCGGCGCAAAGAAGTGAATCTCTTCAACGCGCAGAACGAATTCTACAAGAAGGGTCTCGCCCTCACGCCGGTGAAGTTCGGCATTTCATTCACGACTACGTTTCTGAATCAAGCGGGCGCCCTCGTCCATGTCTATAAAGACGGCACCATCCTCGTCAACCAGGGCGGCACCGAGATGGGCCAGGGGCAATTCACAAAAATGCTGCATGTTGCCGCGCGGGAATTCGGCGTTACGCCCGACCGGGTGAAAGTTAACGCCACCAATACGTCAAAAGTCCCGAACACCTCAGCAAGCGCCGCCTCCGCCACCGCCGATCTGAACGGCATGGCAGTGAAGAATGCCGTCGCAACGATCAAGGCCCGCATCGTCGATGCCCTCGCCAACCATTTTTCGATGCAAGACACCGGTTCGCCATCACAGCCGGCAAACATCGTGTTCGAGAATAATGAGATCTTCGACCGCGAACATCCGAATCGCCGCATTGCTTTTGCAACGGCAATGGATCTGATGCACCGTTCGCAGGTGAGTCTCAGCGCGACGGGCTATTACCGCACTCCCGGCATCGGTTGGGACAAGGCCGCCGGTAAAGGAAAACCGTTCTTCTATTATGCGTATGGGATGGCGGTGACCGAAGTGCTCGTCGATGCGCTCACCGGCGATCACAAGATATTGCGCGCCGATATTCTCCACGATGTCGGCGATTCGCTCGCGCCGGGAATCGATCTCGGCCAGATCGAAGGCGGTTTCGTGCAAGGATGCGGATGGGTCACCACCGAAGATGTCCGGTGGGACGCGAAGGGTAATCTGCTCTCGCATTCTCCCGATACGTACAAGATCCCTACGGTATGCGATATCCCCGCAGACTTCCGCGTCGCAACCATCGATATCCCCAACGGCGCAGAAACGATCGGCCGCAGCAAAGCGGTCGGCGAACCGCCCCTGATGCTTTCGCTTTCATTATGGCTTGCCATCAAAGACGCAGTCTCCGCCGTCGGCAACCACGCCGCCGAACCCGAGTTCTCCCTCCCCGCCACCAACGAAGTAGTCTTGTTGGCGATGGAGAAGCTGCGTCATGGGCAATCCAAATCTGCTCCGAAATCAGAGAAGATCAAATCTTGAGTATTCGGGTTTTTGAATTTGAGATTTGTCTGGAATTTGGATCTCGGCGCTTGGAGCTTTAGCATTCCGAATCAGCTTTCTCATAAGTAATCCACGATCATCATAGATAACTCGATGTCCTTCTCGCCACCTGAATACGTCACCAGCCTAAAATGCCTCGTCTGCGGCAAAGAATATCCGTACGGAAATCTCTTCACCTGCACCGCATGCGGCATCGAGGGCATCCTCGACGTTCAATACGATTACGATAAGGTCCGCGCCGCCATCGGCGCAAACGGATTTACCGGCGCGTACGATCACTGGCGCTACCGCCCGCTGATTCCCGTCTCGCCTGATCTTCCGCTCCCGCATCTTCAGATCGGATGGACGCCCGTGTACGATGCGATCCGCCTCGCCCACGCGATCGGCGTCCGGAAACTTTTTGTCAAAGACGACGGCCGCAACCCGACGAGCTCGTTCAAAGACCGCGCCAGTTCCGTTGGCGTCATGAAGGCGATGGAATTCGGCTACAAAACAATCGCCTGCGCATCGACCGGCAACGCCGCCTCTTCGCTCGCGGGATTGAGCGCGGCAGTCGGTATCAAAAGCTATATCTTCGTCCCCGAACGCGCCCCGGAACCCAAAGTCACGCAGCTATTAATCTTCGGCGCTACCGTTTTGAAAGTAAAAGGCACCTACGAGCAGGCGTTCGATCTCTGCCGCGAAGCGTGCGCCGAATTCGGATGGTACAACCGCAACAGCGGCACCAACCCGTTTCTCGTCGAGGGGAAAAAGACCGCTGGACTCGAGATCGCCGAGCAGTGCAACAACCGATTGCCCGATTGGGTTGCCGTCTCCGTCGGCGATGGCTGCACCATCGGCGGCATCGGTAAGGGATTGCAGGAAATGAAACGGCTCGGCCTCATCGACCGCG
>DATGFY010000239.1:0-2825 GCA_035308785.1 Bacteroidota bacterium
TATGGAAGGGAAAGATCGGCACCTTAATCGCAAATCCTATGAAGAGTGCGACGAAGGCGAGGTATCTCCATGTTGTATTGATGCCCGCAAGAATCGATCCCGGTTCAAAGTTCGCCGGATTCATCATCGCGAGCATATTAAAGGTATGCACCTTCTCCCCTGTTGCGGGATCCACAATAGCGACACTGAAATACAGCGCGATCACGGCAAGGAGCATGAGCACGCTGCCGAATAACGTATAGAGGAAGAACTTAATTGCCGCATATTCGCGGCGCGGGCCGCCCCAAATGCCGATGAGGAAGTACATTGGGAGGAGCATGATTTCCCAAAACACGTAGAACAGGAAAAAATCCATCGAGACGAAGACGCCCATCATCCCGGTATCAAGTAGAAGCAGAAGTGCGAAATATCCTTTGAGTGATTTTTCGATGCTCCACGATGCAAACACAGCGACCAATGATATGATCGAGGTAAGGATAACCATCAACACGCTGATGCCATCGATGCCGAGAAAATAATCGATTTGCACGCGGCCGAACCACGACACGCTCTTGATATCGATCCAGCTTCCTTTTTCGACGAACTGGAATCCATCCTGGGTATTAATTCCGCCCAACGCGGGATTGAACTTCATGTAGATCACTGCCGCAAGAACCACCTGCAGCGCGGTAATCACAACCGATGTCCAACGGATAGCATTCTTGTTATCCTTGTTCATCAAGAGCACCAACCCCATCCCAAGCACCGGGAGGAAGGTGATCCAGGTGAGAACTCCTAATCCGAGAAATTGCATCTGTTATCCCGTAGATTGATGAATGTAAACTCTATTTAAAGAAAAGGAACAGCGTCATCACCCCGATGAGGACAAAGATGATGTAGGTTTGGACTTTACCGGTTTGCGCTTTGCGCATGACGATACCGAAGAAACCGGAGAAGTATGCGACGCCGTTAACGAGGCCATCGACGACATATTTATCAAACCCGCCTGCGCCCTGCCAGAAGAAGAAGAGCGTCAATAGACCTGCGGCAAATGCTTCGAGGCCGGTTTTTGTAACGACGAACCACCCGTGCACCGGCGGTAACGCCCATTGATAGATGCCGACAGACACCACTCCGGCAACAAATACGCCGACAAGCAAAAACACGTTCGCGCTGAAATTCTTCTCTTTCCAACTCTTGTTATACCCGAACACGATACCGTGGGTCCACGAGGCAGTCCCGTTCACCACTCCATCGACAACATTGGTATCGAACCACCGCAAGACGCGCGTAAGACCCATTGTCCCGCCAACAATGATCGCACCGTAGAGCTCATCGAAATACCATTTATTCAACAGAAACTTATGGAGTCCGCTAAACCGGGCTGCGACATTATCTGCGCTGATTTTCTTCCAATAATAGGTTGAGAATGCGGTGAGGATGCCGAGCCCGGCGAGCAACAATGAAAGTCCCATTGCCGGAACGTGGGTGGCATGCACCGCTTCTTCGAATGTTTCTGCGCTTGCCGCTTGCACAGAGGCCGGCACGACGCTTTCGGGCCGCGGCACGCTGTGGTAGAACCACCCATCGGGCGCGCCGATCGGGTTCAACGAATAGAACGCGAAGAAGCTCAAACATGCGAAGACGATTAGCGGAATCAGAATCGGCTTCGGTGATTCGTGAAGATGCTCGAACCGCTTATTATCTGCGTGATCGCCGAGGAAAGCGAGAATCACGATGCGGAACATATAAAAGGCCGTCATTCCCGCAACCAGAAACCCGATAATCGGAATCAGATAATGTCCGGTGAGCACACCGAAGGCAAGGGTGCCGTTAAGGATTTCATCCTTGCTCAAAAATCCCGATGTGAACGGAACGCCGCTGATGGCAAGCGTGAACATCAAGAACGTATAGAACGTAATGGGCATCTTCTTCTTCAGTCCGCCCATGTTGCGGATATCCTGCGGGTCGGTATCGTGATCGTGCTGGTGGTGCAGAGCGTGATGCATCGCATGGATGATCGAACCGGAGCCGAGGAACAAACCTGCCTTGAACATCGCGTGGGTGACAAGATGGAAGAAACCGGCAGTGTACGCTCCGACTCCCAATCCCATGATCATGTAACCCAACTGAGAGATAGTCGAATAGGCGAGAACTTTTTTAATATCGTTCTGCGCAATGGCAATCGTCGCCGAAATGAACGCCGTAATTGCGCCGATGTACGCGATAAAGACAAGCGCATCGGCAGTCATGATCGGGAACGTGCGTGCAACAAGATAGACGCCGGCTGCAACCATTGTCGCAGCATGAATGAGTGCGCTCACAGGCGTGGGGCCTTCCATCGCATCAGGCAGCCACACATGCAAGGGGAATTGCGCCGACTTACCGATTGCGCCGCAGAAAATCAGAATGCCCGCGGCGGTAAGCCATGTGGTGCTCGCCATCGGAATCTGGCCGGCTTTCATCGCGGCAAAAATCTCAGTGAACCCAAATGTCTTGAACGTGAAATACAGAATCATGATACCGGTGAACATCCCGATATCGCCGATACGGTTGACGATGAATGCCTTTTTTGAAGCATTGGCTGCGGACGTCTTTTCGTACCAGTGTCCGATCAACAGATAGGAACTCAATCCCACCAACTCCCAGCCCACGTACATGGCAAAGAAGTTGTTCGTCAGGACAATGATCAGCATCGAAAAGGTGAAAATACCGAGATAGGCGAAGTAGCGCGAGTAGCGGATATCGCCTTCCATGTAGCTTGTAGAAAACAGATGGACGAGCGTGCTGACGAGCGTCACGACCACGAGCATGATCGCGGTAAGATTATCGATAGTGATGCCGAG
>DATGFY010000240.1:0-4416 GCA_035308785.1 Bacteroidota bacterium
ATCGGCGTGAACTCTCATTAAGGTTTTCGAATCCGAATTTCCCCAGCCCTTCCAAAATGACCGTACATCGGCAAGCAATGTATCCCACGATGAAAAGCCATTCTTGACCGCATCGAGCTTTTGCTTTTCGAGCGGGATCCGGATAAGATAAACGAGCGGCTGCGCCGTTTGTGCAGACCCGGCCTGGAGCGAGTAGGATTTTCCGCCATCGATATCATGCTCATCCATCGGTGAATCTGCAAGAAGAATGGGCGCATCGCTGCCATCTGCGCCGGAGACGATCCCAATCTGCTTGCGGCTAATGCCGGATGCATCGTTATTATCGCGCGACAGTTTTTCCGTACTGAGTATTGATATAATGGGGGTGCAATCGACCGGAGCTGACCCCTTTGGAGCTACGGAAATCTTGACATTGTCCACTCTGCCTTCGTCTTTGGCATTCGTCGCAAAAGCGGTAATTGTGAAAATGACACCCTTGAACTCCCGCCGGGTTATTATGACCGGCGTAGCAATGTCTTCCAGTTTTTGATCGAGGAATTTTCCTTCTGCGTCATCCGACGTACCGAACTTAATAACATAGCGGAAGCTCGGGGCGCCGGAAGTTGAAGTCGGGTACCCATAAGACAAACTTGCATTCTTCTTAATGAGGCCGCGGCGGCCGTCCAACGGGAAGTTGAGCACACCCTGCCATTCCGAAGGCGCCTGATGGAAATCAACCGTGGAGACGGCATCGGTAAGCTTTTGGGGATGGTGAATCTGAGTTTTGTCTTGAAAATCGATCGACTCGGCGGCCTTCAGGAGGTCCCCGCTGAGTGCGAGCACACCGCCGATTGTCCCTAACTGTCTAAAGAATTGACGTCTGCTTTTTTTCATGGTAGGATCTTTTACTTCATTCCTATGAAACAACTTTTGGTGGCGGGAGCTGGTGAGCAGTCACGACTGAATCCCACCCGTGAAGCTTGTGCGCGCTATCGCAGAATGGCTTATCGTTGCTGAAACCGCAACGGCAGAGTTTGATCTTCGTGCGACCGTTTAGATCGTACTTCCCGCCCTGTTCATCGAACAATTCGAAATCGCCTTCGATATGAATCGAACCGTTATTCTTTATCATTACTCTTGTAGGCATTCTTTTCCTTATCGTATTCGTGGTAGTGTTCGGATGGCTCTCTGAACTGAGATGCAGGTGCGGAGACGGCTGCCGATGTTTATTGAATCAATAATGATTCAAATAATACTAAAGTTCGGGGGGAAAATCAAACGCCGCAAATGATGAGTACTATCTTATGCCAAAGAAAAGAACGTGGATTCCGGCCAGAAGCTTGCCGGAATGACACAGTATCTTTCATACGAGGACACCTCAATCAAAATAACGAAGATAACCTTGAGGACAGAAACAGTCCAAAATCCTCATACCGTTGCGCGCTCCGGCTCCTCTACAGGATTGTCGACATGGGGATAGCGGAACGATTCTTTTACCGCTGACTCGATCGATTTCGCGATCATTGCGGGGATATCGTATTTCGCTTCGGCTTCTTCGGCAGCGCCGAGATCCGCCCACGTTTCAGGAGCGCGCGGAGCAAGGAACGAACAACAATCGTCGTACGGCTCTTTGGAAATATCGTGCGTGCCGATTTTGCGCGCGATATCGAGCGTTTCCTCCTTATCTGCGCCGGAAAGTGGACGCAGGATGGGATATTCCGATGCGGCATCTATGACACGAATGTTGCGGAGGGTCTGTGAAGCAACCTGACCCACGGCTTCGCCCGTTACAAGCGCCTCGGCTTTCTCGCGGCGGGCTATTTCTCCCGCAATTCGCACCATCATTCTGCGGTAAAGAATAATGCGCAAAGGGGGCGGTGAGCGGAGGACAATTTCATTTTGCACATCGGCAAACGGGACGAGTAGTAATTTCGATTCACCCTGATATTGAGTTAGCTGCTCTACTAAGGTACGCACCTGATCGACAGAGCGCGGGCTTGTGTAGGGTTCGCTGTGAAAATGGACAAATATCACTTTCGCACCGCGCTTCATCATCTGCCACGAAGCCACCGGTGAATCGAATCCCGCAGACATTAGCGAAACAACCTTGCCGCTTACCCCTACGGGCAAGCCGCCTGCCCCATTCTGCTTTGCGGAATAAACATACGCCACGCCGTTCACGATCTCTATATAGATGGTTTCATCGGGATGGGACATATTCGCACGTATGCTGTACTTATCGCACACATAAGCGCCGACTTCGCGACTCACATCCATCGACCGCGTAGCAAAAGACTTATCCGGACGTCTCGTCTCGATGCGAATCGTTGAAAACTTCCTACCCTTCAAGAGTAAATCGGCCGCCTGGCACATTTCGCCAACATCCTGCCGAATTTCGACACCCGCACAGACGTTTGCCAGTCCGAACACTTTGCAGAGACGATCTGCGATTGGAACAATTAATTCATCCGATTCGAGCGGGAGCACAAATCTGCCGTACCCTCCCAGAACCGACTGCGTCGGGAGAATATCTTTCAATATGCCGCGGATATTGGCGGCCAACACGTTCTCAAAGTGGCGGCGGTTGTTTCCTTTGAGGGTAATTTCGTGGTGATGTGCTACGATGACGCTTTTCATAGAGGAAAGATATGGAATAATGGAGGGAAGAGCAAAGAAGTCCCAATCTTGACATGACTACCACGGTTTGCACCACCCTGCCTGCGGCATCTCCTCCTCCACCCTCCAAAAAGACGGCGGGCAAACAAGGAGGGGAAAAAACGTATTGCTTTCCTTGAGAATTTACCCCTCCTCTCGGAGGAGGGGTCGTTCCGCTCTCAGAGAGCGGAACGGGGGTGGTCAAATAGTTCGCGGGACAAGCTGAAGCATGTCCTACGGTGTATCCAAATAGTTTTGGATCGCAGACGTGAATTTCGCTCGGTCAAACCTCATCGTATGCTCCCTAATTACCTTGCCATCAAATTTCATCGATTGAAATTTCTCAACAGCAGCTATCAAGCTACTAGAGCTTTGCTCTGGAAAGAGTATCCCCGTTCTTCCATCAACCACAGTTTCCGAGACTCCACCCTTTCCGAATGCGATGACGGGCTTACCGCTCGCCATTGCTTCAACAGGCACAATACCGAAATCCTCCTCGCCGGGGAAGATCAACGCAGTGCAACCGGCATAAGCCTCGGCGATCCTCTCATCGCTTTGCCATCCTTCGAATGAGATATTCTTGCCCTCGATTTTCTTGAGCCGCGCCATTTCGGAGCCGGTTCCGATGATGCGCAGAGGCTTGCCGATTTTGTTAAATGCATCCACCGCTATATCGATCCGTTTGTAAGGAACAAGGGCTGAGACGATGAGGAAATATCCATCGTCTTTTTCCGAAACAGCGAATCGATTGATATCGACAGGCGGATAGATAATTATTGACTCGCGAGTGTAAATCCGTTGGATGCGTTCTCGCACTGTTTCTGAGATGGCGATGAATTGGGTTACCCCTTTGGATGAGCGCACGTCCCACTTCTGAAGATGAAGGCGGAAGAACTTCATACCCAACCGAGCAAGCAGCGACGAGCGTCCGCTTCCGAAATAATTATCGAACTGGTCCCAAATATACCGCATCGGGGTATAGCAGTAACAAACGTGAGTAGCGCCGGGTTTAACGCGCACGCCCTTTGCCGCAGCGTGGCTACTGGAAATTACAAGATCGAATTCAGAGAGATCGAATTGTTCTATTGCCGTCGGGAAGAGCGGCAGGTAATATTGGTAGCGCGTGGTGGCGTACGGCATTTTCTGAAGGAACGAAGTTATAATCTTATGCCGCTCGATGATCGGGGAGACTTTGCCGCGCTCGTGGACGAGCGTATAAATGGGGGCATCGGGATAGAGCTCGCAGAGAATTTCAAGGACTTTCTCTCCGCCCCGCATGCCGGTGAGCCAATCGTGGATTAGTGCGACTTTTCGTTCTTTCGCCATAGGTGATAAATATACGAAAAGTGATTGTTATATCGAGCGATCCTCCAGGAATCTGTGAAGTAAGGGTCGCAAAAATGGGTCGGGTCGAAAGACCCGACCACACGGAAACAAATGATTGTTATATCGAGGGATTCGCTTCTGGCGGAGAAGCGATCCACAGTTAGCGTCCTAATTTGGAAGAAAAGGCACCCCGCCCCAAATGCTGGCCGGGCAAGCTGGATTCCCGCCCCTCGCTTCGCTCGGTACCTCACCCCAACCCCTCTCCTGCGAGGAGAGGGGCTCGCTCTAGCGATGCGGGAATGACACAGAAGTTTTAGCCTGAGTCATTACCCCCTCCGCAAGGAGTTGGGCATATTGAAATTATTGATTTGACCTCCCCTACCCCCTCCTCCCTCCAAAAAGACGGCGGGCAAGTAAAAACAGGAGGGGAATATTGCAAATGCCTCACCCCCCTCC
>DATGFY010000241.1:0-9259 GCA_035308785.1 Bacteroidota bacterium
CAAGGCGGTGCGCAGTTCAAGTTCGGTCTGCTTTGGGTCGTCGGCGTCGCAAGCTTAATGGCAATCTTCATGCAGATCATCGCGGCGCGGCTCGGCGTGGTGACCGGCAAAGACCTTGCGCAATGCTGCACCGAGTGGTACCCTCGCTGGACCCGAATCCCCAACTGGCTCTTCTCCGAAATCGCCATCGGCGCATGCGACCTTGCCGAAGTCCTCGGCAGCGCTGTGGCGCTCAATCTCCTGTTCCACATCCCGCTTCTCTGGGCCGTCATCATTACCGGATTGGACGTGCTCTTACTGTTGGGATTACAGCGATTCGGCATGAGGACGATCGAGGCGATCGTCTTGCTCTTCATCGCAACAATCGGCGTATGTTATTTCATCGAAATATTCGTACTGCCGGCAACGCAGCCAAGCTTTAAAGAGATGGGTCTCGCCCTGATTTCTCCCACGTTTCGTCAGGTTGGGATGATTTACATCGCCATCGGCATCATCGGGGCGACGGTAATGCCGCACAATTTGTATTTGCATTCGGCGCTTGTGCAAAGCCGGAAGCTGCAAAAAGATGAACCCTCCGTGCGGCGCGGCATTTTCTTTAATACCATCGATTCGATTGTCGCGCTGACAATTGCTTTTTTTGTGAATGCAGCCATTATGGTGCTTGCTTCGATCGTGTTTTTCGGAAAAGAGAGCGTCAAGGTTGCAGGCGGTCACACCGTAACATTTTCCGCCTCAAGCGATTGGATCCGCGTCGCCTACCTTACTCTCGCACCGCTTGTTGGCACTGCCGCCGCAAGCACGCTCTTTGCAATCGCGCTTTTGGCCAGCGGGCAAAGCAGTACGATCACGGGAACGCTTGCCGGCCAGGTGGTGATGGAAGGATTCATGCATTGGCGCATCAAACCGTGGCTGCGGCGGCTGATTACACGCTCACTGGCAATTATTCCTGCTGTCGTTATCATCGGGTTGCGCGGCGATAGCAGTGTCACCGATCTGCTGACCCTCAGCCAGGTCGTTCTTGCGATCCAACTTCCGTTTTCGATGTTCCCCCTCCTCCAATTCACAAGCTCCAAGAAGCGTATGGGAAAATGGAAGCTCGGATGGTTTTTATTATTGGCCGGTTGGGGCAGTGCCCTTATGATTACAGCGCTGGATGTGTACGGTCTGCCGGATTCCATTCGGATTGCGTGGCAGATAATTCTCGGACATTGAATAACCAATGACCAAGCACCCCGCCAAAAAGACGGCGGGCAAGCAATAACCAATTGAACAGAATCTAATAGGCACGTCATTCTGAGCGATCCGCCGTGGCGGAGAAGAATCTCCCACGGCAGTCGGAACCAAATCCCTGAGATTGATATATCGTTCAGCGCCTCACGACCCGTACGATAACTAAGACCTAATATCATCTATGTATAATACAATCCTCGTAACCTTGGATGGCACTCCAACCGACCGTGTTATCATTGACCACATCAAAAAACTTGCATCGATCATGCACAGCCGAGTGGTCTGCCTCCACGTCGCCGATGGCTGGGCAGCGCGTGAGTTCGGCCCCGATGCGGTGAGTCCGGAAATCACCGAAGATCAGCAATATCTTAATGGCGTGCTGGCGGAATTCCGTTCGGCGGGTGTTACGACTGAAGCTGAACTTGCGTACGGCGAGCCCTCGGAAGAAATTGTAAAATGGGTGCAGAAACACGGCTGCGACCTCGTTGCGATGAGCACCCACGGCCACCGGTTTATGGAAGATTTATTTTTAGGCGCAACCGCGACGCGCGTGCGTCACAAAGTCAGCGTGCCGGTACTTCTGCTGAAAGCGAAATAAGAGCAGGGAAGATGGAATATGCATCGTAGTGGCATGGATTGCAGGGTATTCGAATTTCAACTTACGCCTCGTTACATGATTTGATCGGCAATAAAATTAGAAATACGTGGAAATGCCAAAGATGAGGCCAGCCGTCGTGACAGCCGGATTACCTAGAATGTCTCGTTGCTCTTGAAACCTGTAGTTCAGACGAATGACCGATTCAGCATTCGGCCTGAAACTGATTGCAGGCATGATGCTCCACAAATCATCCGCGATGTTACCTCCGGTCTCCCTGAAGTTTCCGACATTCCAATCAACGTATTCAAGTCGACAAGCGACATTCACGACAGCATTTGACCAACCGAACACATCTCCTTTGAGAAGAGGCTGGACAATGTCCAGAAATCCTCCGCGTTGTTCCGTGCCAAATTGTTCAGAGTAAGTTGGTGGAACATCGACAAATATCCACGCCCATTCGCCGATGAGACGTGTGTCGATTTTCGGTAGCGTCGTATTGTAGTCGATGTCGAGAACATCGACTCGGCGCTTGGCATCGATGATGACACCTTCATCCTGATAAGTGTTGTACACTCCTCCCATGTACGAGAGACCGATTTCACCAAGGATGTCATTCCCGGCTGCCACTTTCCCTGTGATGAGAGGTTTGCCGTTGGCGCTTTCTTCAAACCGATCAGGATTATTCGTCGCAGCCGGTAGGAAGGTCTTGCCTTCGCTATTCTCGATAATCGAGTCGTCAAAACCACCGGAGATATAGATCTCATATCCAAGCATCCCCTGGTCGGTGTACTTTTTTCCGTACAAACCAAAACCCGCATTGCTCCAAGTATCGGGGAGCATTTCGGTCATAGCTATTGGTCTGTCGACGAATTCCCATTTAGGCCCATCATGATTCTGATTGAATCCCCCGATCGGATTTATGATCATACCACCTCGAAGGTTCAATAAAGGATCGAACTCGAAATCCAGTGCTGCAAATTCGACCTCAATGTCTTCCGCCCCATTTTCAAATTCAATTTCCGACATGAATTTTATCCGAGGTGAAATAGTCGATGAGAGGAAAACGGAGACTCTTCTGAATTGAAACTGATTTCCGTCGGAGACACCGGCGGTGCCGAGATTTTCCCAGTTCCCCTCCATATACCCTCCAATAGAAATCGGCAGTTTGCCAACCGCCATGAGGGAACGATTGAAGACTGCGTCCATATTCAAACTTCTCCTTACGCTGTCGGTTGGAGCGCTCCTGAGGAGTGTGGAATCAATTTGTGCAGCGACGCGCACAGAAGAAAGAGCAAGTGTCACAAACAAGAGAAGGCATGTAGACAGCTTCATCGTAGTGAAATTTTCAATTGGTTGTTATCGATTCTTACGGGGAATGATTTCAGGTTGGTGTCGGCCGGGCCGCGAAGAACAACGCCTCCAATATCGAACTGACTCCCATGCGCGGGGCACTCTAGCCTCTGACCAAACACCTGGAGTTCAGTCCCTTGGTGAGTACATCTCATCCACAGAGCTATGAATGTGTCTCCGCCGGTGCGGTAAACGTAAAGAGGAAATTTCAGCGCTGCGTTTCGTACGATAACGGATTCACCGTACTGACCTTGGTTACCCTCGGCCCCTCCAAACTCGGAGAGAGGAACTATCAGATCTGAATCTTGAATTGATCCGTTGACCATTTTCGTCGAGCTGCAGCCATCTAGCAGGGACAGGCCCAGATATCCCCCGACACAAGCTCTGCAAGCCGTCATTATAAAATGCCTTCTTTCCACTCTCAGAGGCTTTCCAAAAACGCGATCAGTTGCTGTTGTTCGGCAGGGGAAAGGCGTTTAAACCTACTCACAATTTTGGCCGCTTCTCCGCCGTGCATCAGTATCGCTTCTTCGATACTGTGGGCCCGGCCATCGTGAAGTAAGCAATATTGTCCGCCCTGAGAGATTGGTGCAAGCCCCAGACCCCACAACGGAGCAGTACGCCATTCACTGGTTTCTGCGTCGCCTTCCGTGTAATGGTCGTCCAAACCGGGGCCCATATCATGCACAAGCAAGTCGGTGAGAGGAGAAAAGGTTTTGTTGGACAACGCTTCGATGTGCGAGTAGCCGGTTGTCAGTTGTGTTCTATGACAGCCCGCGCAGTTCACTGAAGAGAAGAGTCGCTGACCCGCAACGACATTCGGATCTGTTTGACTGCGCTGGATCGGAGCCTTCAACGTCTCTAAATAGACCACGACGTCGTTAACGGTATTCGTCCTCACCTCAGGATCAATCGCGATATGCGAATAAACATCTATAGGTTCAAAGATTGATGTGATCCCGATATCCTGGTTATATGCGTTGACTGTTTGGTGGAGCAGATTGTAAACGCTGGCCTTTTTCCCAAACCGACAAAGGTATTTCCCGCCGCGCGGGATAGAATATGCGAACGGGATGACGAATGATGGAATGACGTTGAAGTTGGGATGCCCCCGAATTCCATCCGTGTCGTTGACATTTTCATTTGCAAAACGGAGGATTTCCGAATCTGGGACCGCTTCAATGAAGCCCAGGCCTGTGATAATCGGGGGTGTAAATTTTGCAGAGGTCGCTCCGGCAGGTATTTCCTCAGGGACGTATCCGGGCAGTGCTCTGTTCTGAAGCTGCGGACCGCCTTGATCGAGGAAGCGGTTTCCATTGGTGTCCGACTGGCCGAATCGAGTGAGGGTAGTGAACGGCGCCCCCTTCCCATCGCCCGCATGACATTCGCCACAGCTTGTGCCGACAAAAATCGGCCCAAGCCCTGACGAGGAAGTAAATACTTGATTATTGAAGGCGTTGTCCCCCCGCTGATGTTGTTCGCTCTGGGCATTGGAAAGTCCGTTGACAAGACCGTCAAGGAGCGCGTCCGCGACGGGGGCGCTGGGCTCAATGGTTTCACAAGATGCAAGAAGCATCATGGAGGCCACCGCGCTCGCGACTGCCGCAAGGTATCCCGTCCTCATTTTGCCAGTTCCGCTAGACAATGTTGTTTTATTTATATAAGTAATAAGTTAGACTAATCTAACATAATGTCACGACAAAAGCAAGAAATAATATTAGATTCGTTAATGTTTTTTTAGTATATTCATCTCCGATGAATTCATCTACCGAAGAAAACTATCTTAAGGCGTTATTTTCGCTTTCCGGTAAGTCTGGGGGGGTCAACGTCATTGATCTGTCGAAGAAATTGGGAATAAAAATGCCCACGGTCACAAGCATGGTGAAAAAGCTCTCCCAGAAAAAACTAATCGATTATAAAAAGTATAAACCGTTACATCTTACAGCGAAGGGAAGAAAAGAAGCTCTCCTGATTATCCGGAAGCATCGTCTTACGGAGATGTTCCTCGTTGAAAAAATGGGCTTTGGATGGCAAGAGGTGCATAAGGTGGCCGAACAGTTGGAACATGTGCAGATTCCCGTACTCTTTGAAAGGATGGATGAGATGCTCAACTTTCCCAAATTCGATCCTCACGGTGAACCTATCCCCGATCAAACCGGTCTTCTCAAACAGGAACAGTACGACAAACTCAGTAACCGCGCAACGGGTGAAACTGTCGTATTTTGCGCAGTGGAAAATACTACCGATGACTTTCTTGAATACCTCAATAATCGTGAAATTCGTCTGGGACTGAAACTCAAAATTCATGGCATTGAGCCATTCGACGGCAGTATGCTTGTAAGTTACGGCAAACGACAAGCCGAAAGGTTAAGCCACACCATATGTGAACGATTGCTCGTCAGGAAAACTTGATTTGCTCTTTCTATATGCCAAGAATTCTGTCAGGTAAGACAGCCTACTGATGATCTCCTCCAGCGTCGCTCCTCTTGTCCGGCTCGGAGTATTTATTCTCTTGACGTCGTCAATTTTAGCCGCGCAGACGGCACCAGATTCTTCCGAAGTCTGGAGCTACCACTTTCAATTCACCGGCATTCAGCAATTCCACGGCGATTTCACCGCGCCCTATTCAGGATTGAACAGCTTGAAAAGTTCTGCCGAAAATCCGCTCTCGGTAACATCGACATTATACTTTGGACGGCGGCTATGGACAGGCGGCGAGGCCTACGCCGATCCGGAGCTTTCCGGCGGCAGCGGGTTTAGCTCCACGCGTGGCGTAGCGGGATTTCCCAATGGTGAAGTCTATCGCGTCGATGACCCCTCTCCAAAAGTCATTATGGCCCGGATGTTTCTCCGGCAGACAATCTCCCTCGATACCAATGGCTCTGAGCCTATAGAAGCGGACCAAAACCAACTCGCCGGAACCGTTTCACCATCGCGGCTCACCATCACGTTGGGAAAGTTCTCGCTCACCGATATCTTCGATGACAATGCATACTCGCACGACGCGCGGACGCAGTTCATGAATTGGGCTCTCTGGTCGCCGGCGGCGTGGGATTACGCAGCCGATACTCACGGGTACGATTGGGGCGCGGCATTCGAGCTCCATCGGCCAGATTGGATTTTGAATTTCGCGGCTGTCTTAGAGCCCACCACAGCCAACGGCCCCGACTTCGATCATAATATCCACGATGCGTACAGCTTAAATGCGGAGATCGTAAAACCGTACGCCATCCTCCCCCTTCGGGGAAAAATTCACGTTATCGCGTTTTACAACCGCGCGCGGATGGGAAACTATCTGCAGTCAATCGAACAAGCTGCTGCTGCAGGTACAACGCCGGATGTTACCTCAACGCGCGAGTATTCAGCGAAGTACGGATTTGCAGCGACCCTCGAACAGCCGATCAGCAAGAGTGCGGGCGTATTCAGCCGCTTCAGCTGGGACGACGGCAAGACGGAGACGTGGGCATTCACCGAGGTCGATCGTTCCTTTCATGCCGGCGTGCTCGCCGACGGAGAGGCCTGGAATCGCGCCGAGGACCATGTCGGCCTCGCGTACGATGTCAACGCACTCTCGCAAGATCACAGCGACTACTTAGCCGCCGGCGGATATGGCTTTCTTATCGGCGATGGAAAGTTAAACTACGGGCTGGAACAAATCATTGAAGCGTTCTACAATGCAAAGGTAAGCCCGTCATTCTGGCTCACGCTGGATAATCAGGCAATCATCAATCCCGGCTACAACAAAGACCGCGGGCCGCTGGTGAATGCCTTCGCCGTCCGCGGGCATGTGGAGATGTAAGGAACCGTCTTAAGAAGTCATTGCGAGGAGTCCCGCCTGACGAAGTCAGCGGAACGACGCGGCAATCCCCCAGCCAGTTTGCACACCCTACCGGGATTGCTTCGTTGTTTCTCCGACTGCGTCGAAGAACCGCCTCGCAATGACTTCGGTTTACCCCTTCTCGATCATTCTCGCCTTCTCCTTCAACACCTTCAACGCCAAATCAATCGTATCAAGATGCGTGCGGAAGCAGAGGATTGCGACCCGCAAGGTGAAATTTCCGTTCAGCACTGTTGAGGAAATGAACACTCTCCCATCTTTATGGATTTCTTTGACGAGCTGTTCATTGAACTTGTTCGCATCGCCTTTTTTCGGCACATAGCGGTACGTCACAACCGAAAGATCGGGATACGGCCCGACTTCGAACCCATCGATCTTTTGTATCTCCTCATGGAAATACCGCGCAAGCAACAGTTTCTCTTCGATCGCGGCTTTGAATGGCGTAACGCCAAGCAGTTTCAGCGGTAACCACATCCGTAACCCCCGGTAATGCTTCGTTAATTCGGGCGAGAGGTCGGCGGGTGATAGTTCTTCCGTCGTTGCTGCATCCTGCAAATAGTTCGCCTGATACCAATACGAATTGAAAAGCTTCTTCTTATCGCGGATCAGCACCGCGCCTGTGCCGTACGGCAGGAACAACCCTTTGTGCGGATCCATCACTGCCGAATCGGACGATTCGATCCCGCGTAATATCTTCTTCCCTTCCTCGCATAAAACAAAAAACGCGCCGTATGCCCCATCGGCATGGAACCAAAGGTGGTGATGTTTGCAGATTTCCCCGAGGCGATGCAACGGATCGACTGCGCCTGCATCGGTCGTACCTGCCGAGGCGATGAGGAGAAACGGATTCAAACCCGCTTTTTTATCGGCAACAACTGCCTGCTCGAACGCATCGGCATCCATCCGGAATCGTTCATCCACCGGGATGTGACGGACGACGCACTCCCGCAGTCCGGCAATGCGAATCGCTTTATCAATCGAGTGGTGCGCCTGGCTGGTCAGGTAGATCACCGATTTCTCGTACTCTTTTGCCTTCAAATCGTGCGCGTCGCGCGCCGTTACGATGCCCATGAGGTTGGCAATGCTTCCGCCCGAGGTGAGGTTCCCTCCCGCCTCAGCGGGATAGCCGATCGCATCCGACATCCACTGGATGAGCATGTTTTCCATCCGCACCGCGCCCGGCGATGCGAAATAAATTCCTGCAAACCGGTTCGTCACATCCGCAAGGTAATCTCCCAATGCAGAATAATAAATTCCTCCGCCGGGAATATACCCGAGATGTCCGCCGGAGGCAGGGTTCAGCCCCTGTGAATCGACATTCTTCCGGAACAGTTCAATCGCCGCCGCAATGTCAACCGTCTGCTCGGAGATCGGTGAATCGTATATCCCCTTCCCTTTTTCATCCGATTGAACGTAGGCAGGCAATGTATAAATATGATCGAGGAAATTCTCCGTGTAGTTCAACACCGAAGCGCGCGCGTGTTCGCGCTGTTCGGGACTCGGCTCCAGCCGCCGCGCAATTTTTTCTAACCGTTTGATGGATTCAATCATTGGTCGTGGGGAGAGATTTAATAGAGAAGGAAAAATACGGGTTTCAGGGGTGGGAAACAACTACGCTTTTGCCCCTCTCTCAGGAGAGAGAGGGGAGCGTTCTAATGCTACGACATGGGGATGAACTCCTTGAGGAGATTGGTAAGGTACGCGCCGTCGCCCTCTAAAAGCTCGGCCGCAACCACAATAATGCCCATCGTCGTTGGGATCATCGTAACTTCGGCGTCTTCTGCAATTTCAAGCGGTGCATGAGTGCGTTCCAAATCGCCTGCGGGATTTCTGCTAAGAATAGCAACGACTCTAAAGCAATCGCGAACCATAGGTTACCCTTCTTTCCGCAGAGGGGTTGAGTTAATGTTCCCGCTCCCCCCGCTATATATAGAAGCCAAACGGGGGCCAAATAGTTCCGTCACCAATAACATCAATATTCGGCTTCGTAGGGGCACGTCGCCACGTGCCTTCTGCACCGAAAGATTAAACCTGCAACTCCCCCTTTAACGTCGTTACTGCCTGACCACCAAGGATAACGCGATCACCCGCCACGCGCACACGGACCACTGCGCCGCGCTTCGATGCCTGAAACGCTGTGAAACTCTCTTTGCCGAGGCGGCCTTTCCAATACGGCCCGAGCGCGCAATGCGCAGAACCAGTTGCCGGATCCTCATCAATCCCGGAGCCCGGCGCGAAGAACC
>DATGFY010000242.1:0-7507 GCA_035308785.1 Bacteroidota bacterium
TAAAACGGCCGCTTCTCGTAACTCACCATATAATCCAACAGGAAGTGCGACGTAAAAAAGATCGCCGGGACGGCGGTATGCAAATAAATCGAAAGCGGGATGATCCACCCCAGCGCGATCGGTTCTTGCAGGGGAGTGCGCCAGTGATAATGCGTTTCGTTCTTCTTTCCGTTCTTTTTCAAGTACAGCGGCAGTTTAATCGGGTGATCGACAAGATCGATGCCGTAACCGAACGAGTACGCCAGCACCACGTCTTTGCCTTCCAGCCCCAGCACTTGCACGCCGACTGTTGTTAACAAGATATGTGGAATGATCGTCATGGTAAAAATGTTACGGTGTCATCGCAGAAGGTTGAACCGGCTGTTTCTCGTTTGTCAATAAGATGAACAACAACCCAAGAAGAACCCATACGAATTCCCGTATCCGCATCACGATGCCGAAATAGATGCTGAGCAGCGGCGGCAGGGCGAGACTTTCAAGTCCAAGGTATAATCCGCCTTCGCGCGCGCCGATATTCATCGGGATAAAGAAGAACAAGTTAATAATTATCGAATACATGATGAACATGAAGAGCGCAGAGACAATCGATATTTCCACGCCGATGCCGTTGACGATCAAATACACCTCAAATGCCATCAACGCTCGGCTGATGTACTCCGAGATCAGCGCAAGATAAAATGTCCCGCGCGAGTTGCGGAATGTCTCGGTGACAATCGCGTCCATCTCCTCGAGGCTTTCTTCGCGTGCCTGCAATGCTCGTGAAATTTTCGAAAAAATCGCGTACGAACCAAAGAACTTCTGCAACCGCCGGAAAATCCCGTTGCGGTGTCCCGCAAGCGTGAACATAATAACGAGCGTAATAACAACTCCCGCACCTGCGAGAATCAATCGCAGCACATTGGAGATTGGTAAAAAAGTTATCGCTGCGACAATTCCCGTGAGAAGCATCAGCATGTGCCCGAGCAGATGCACCATGCGGTACAGAACAACGGCCGAAAGAGAGTTCGTCGCACCGATCGCATCCGATAGCTTCTTCACTTTGTACGGCTCGCCGCCTAATGCAACCACCGGGGTTATATAATTGAGCACGAACCCCGATACCGTCACCATGAACAGATACGGAAACGAAATCTTCTTACCCGCCTTGCCCAACACGAGCTTCCACGAAATCGTGTTGAGCAGGTAAATCACGAACCACACGCCGATGACATATACCAAACTCCAACCTGCACGCTGAATGTTCGCCAGGATCTTATCCACGCCGAACTTCGAGACGAGATAGGAAAGCATCCCCACGCCCAGCACGAAAAATGCGATTTCCGTTTTACGAGTTTTAAGCATTGAACACCTCCAAGGGTGTCATTCCCGCATGCTTCTGGCGGGAATCCAGCGTCGTCTGGTTTGGAGAGAGAAGACCCTGGATTCCCGATAAAAACATTCGGGAATGACAGGCATCTTGTTTTTGTCTAATAACGTAAGTAAACACTTCGAGAGTCAGCGTTATCAGTTCCGAAGTCGAGAAGCCGTGTTTGGTTATTGGTGCTTGGTCATTGCTTGCCCGCCGTAGGCGGGGTTATTGTCGGTGTCAAAACACCGACACATGCACGTACCGTCCCGGATTCTGCTTGATGTCGATCAGGAACAGGTTCAAGTCATTCAGCACGTCCATCATGTGCTGGTAAAATTTAGGGTCGCTGATGAGTTTCGAGACATTGCTCGAATCGCTATTGGCTTTTGCGAGAAGCGAATCGGCGCGGAGCGTGAACGAATTCAGCGTTGTATAGAGCGTATCGTTCATCAATAATTTGCCCATCGTGCCCTTGCCCTGCCGCAACGATCCCGTTACCGCGCGGAGGTTGGCGGTAAGTTCGGTTAAATTGTTTGAAAGATCCTTGTTATAGATCATCGTGCCGAGCGCGCCGCGCTGTTGTTGTACCGCGTTCACGGTAGCATTCAATGAATTCAGGAAATGCTCCGCGTCGTTGTACAGCGCCGGGTCTTTAATAATTTTGCCCGCAGATCCTTCCCCCTTCTCAATTGACGCGGTAATTCGGTCCATGTGGCCGAGCAGGGACGTAAAATCGGTCAATGCAGTTTTGAGCTGCGGTCCCGCCGCCTCGATATCGAACGATTCCCGCACCGGAACCAACGCGTTATCGGCAAGCGGTTGCTCGCTGCTGCCGCCGATCGTCAGATCGACATATTTATCGCCCAACAACCCGATTGTTTTAATCTGCGCAACCGTGCTTGTGGTGATCGTTTTCCGGTATTTCGAATCGACCTCCATCAATACATTCACGCCGTTAACCGTATCGTGCGAAACGAACGTCAGATCATTCACAAAGCCAACTTTTAATCCGCCGAGCGTCACTTCGGAGCCGTTTACCAATCCCAGAGCGTTCGGCATGAATAACCGCAGCGGGTAGGTCGAGGTGAACAAGTTTTGATCATTGCCCACCACGGTGACGAAAAAGATGAATATCCCCAAACCGATGAGGACAACAACGCCGACCTTCAGGTTTGCCCATGCATATTTGGATTTTGCCATTTACGATCCCATGATTAAATTTGCTTCTTCCCGCACCTCGGAGACAAACTCTTGGATAAACGGATCCCGGTTGTGCATCAGCTCGCGGGCCCCACCATCATAGATGATTTTTCCATCTTTCATAAATGCAAGTGAATCGCCGACGGCGAATGCATCGCGCAGGATGTGCGTCACCACAACGGAAGTCGCGGAACGTTCTTTCTTCAATTTCATGACAAGCTCTGTGACAGTTTTCGCGTTGATTGGATCCAATCCAGTCGTCGGCTCATCGAATAAGATAATCTCAGGATGAAACGAGAGCGCCCGCGCAATCGCAACGCGCTTTTTCATGCCGCCGCTGATTTCTTCCGGGAGCAGTTCTTCCGTGTTCGGAAGATTCACAAATTCGAGACATTCGGCCACGCGCTCTTTCAGTTCTGCGGGGGTCATCTTCGAGTGTTCGTGCAAAAAGTAACCCACGTTTTCCGCCACGTTAATCGAATCGAACAAGGCATTGCTCTGGAACACCATCGCCGTCCGACGGCGGATCGGGATCAACTCACGCTCCGATAAATCCGTTGTTTCGATATCCTCAATGAACACCCTGCCCGATGTCGGTTTCCATAATCCAAGAATGATATAGAGAAGCGAACTCTTGCCTGCCCCGCTCGGTCCGATGATGACTTTTGTCTCGCTGTGCTTTACTTCGAACGAAACGTCGTCCAGAATGAGGCGCTCGTCCATTTCCAGCGTGACGTGTTCCAGTCGGATTACGGAGTCGCTCATAAAGCAAGTGAACAGTGAACAGTGAACCGGGAACCGTTAAAAGATACTTGACTCATCATTGAGCATTCTTCGCAAGCAGGGCCCGGCGCAATGCAACGATGAGCTTACTTATGCCTTCACAGGTCGAGGTCAGATTCCGAGAATCAATTTCTGAAATAAATCCCAACTCTTTGGATAATGTAATAAGGGTTTCCAGTTCGGCGACCGATCCGCGGGAGATTCCTAAGAATTGAACAAACTCTCCTGTTGTACTCCTGGCTTGACCTTCGGCGATATTCGCCGCTACGGAAACGCTGGCCCGCCTCAACTGAGACGTTATTCCGTAGATTTCCTCCCTCGGAAAACTTTTGGTCGCTAGATAAACGTCTTTGGAAAGGGCCATGGCCTTTTGCCAGACTATGAGATCTCTGAAACTATTAACTTTGGCCATCGCGCTTTAACTGTTCACTGTTCACTGTCCACTGCTTTTAGAGTATTGCCCAGATGACTTTTGTAAAGATAAAATCATTAAAGAGCACCAGCACCGAGGCAATAACAACCGCGTTCACGGCGGCTTTGCCCACGCCGACCGTTCCGCCGGTCGTCGTCAAACCGTAATAGCAGCTGATCACGGAAATGAAAAACCCGAAGACGACAGGTTTTGCGAAGCCAACTGCCAAATCCTTCATCTTCAATCCGCCGATCGCCGATCGCCAGAAATACGCCTGATCGATATGCAGCCATTGGCCGGAGACGAACATTCCGCCGTATAACCCAACGATATCTGCGATCAACGTCAGCGGGAGAAACATGACCATTGCGGCAATCAGCCGCGGCACGGCAAGCTTTTCAATCGGATTGGTGCCGAACGCGCGCAACGCATCGATCTGTCCGCTCACCGCCATCGATCCAAGTTCGGAGGCGTTCTTCGCGCCGGTGCGCGCGGCCATCATCAAGCCGGTAATCACCGGACCAAGTTCGCGGATCAAGGCAAGCGATGTCGTTCGTCCCACAAGCAGCTTCGCGCCGAAGGTTTCCAGCCGGTGGCCCGCTTCAATCGCCATGATGATCCCCATGAACAACCCGGAAAGCGATGCAATGGTGAACGACTGCGCGCCAATCAAATACATTTGCTCCATCACATCGTGGCGGTACCGCCACGCGCTTGGCAGCGAACGGATAGTCTCCATCGAAAAATGGAAATACTCCTGCAGCATGAACAGGAGATGCTTCAGCGCCCGAATCGGAGCGATATCGTTTTCTCGAGGCATTAGCGGGTGCAGAGTATCTTAGTGCAGAGTGCCTTTGGGCGGAGTGCAGAGGATGGCAAGCCTTTCCGATCACTCAAGCCGAACTCAACCCTTGCCCAGCCGTTCTTCGAACGTCGGAGCTTCCCCTTCTCTTGTCCGCCACGGCGGACCAAGCGAAGGGGAGGGGATAAGTTCAATAATAGAAGATTTATCATTCAACAACCATCAATTAGCAATGCTTTTCAAGAGCCGTTCCGCTGTCGCAATATCACCCACATGATCAACATCCACAATCTTCGAGAACGGGAATGCATCGAAGTTGTAGCCGTGCGAAAGAAGGTAACCCAAATAATTGCGCAGCCGCTCGATGCCGCTTTTCAAAATCGCGTCGGTCTCACGGAAAATATCGGGCGAAAGAATGTACAACCCGCCGGTTACCCACGGCGTGTTATCGTTAATGCCGCGTTTGCCGAACGAGGTGATGTTCATGCCGCCATCGACATGCACGTAGAGCGGGTTTTCATCGTCGATAAAATCGGTTACGGCGAGTGAGCTTTGCGAACTCATTGTGCCGCGGGAGTGCTCGATAAAATTGCTCAGTTCTGAATCCTTAAAAATCGAATCGACAGTGGAAAGGAGGAACTTCCCGCCCGCCAGATGCGGGGAAAGTTCTATTAAGCTATGCATGGAGCTCAGCGTCGTCTTCACCACGAACTTCACCGGCACGCCGAAGTTGTTCGATTCGACGAACCGTTTCACCTCCAGCGAATACTCGTTCACGATGCAAACCACTTCCTCGATGCCGCAGTGCGCATAGGAACGCAGCAGCCGTTCGATCAACGGGGTTCCATCCACCCGCACCAGCGGTTTGGGGAGCAGCACACCTTCAGATTTGAGGCGGCTTCCCTCACCCGCCGCAATGATTCCGGCTTTCATCTATCTCGTTTGCGTGGGAATAAGTAGGTCGTAATTTCGCGAAATGTATCCGCCCGCCTGCACGCTTATCGGCGGACGGGCCTGCGGTATCCGCATTTATTGGACTTGAACGCTTAATTCGGTACGCGAATAGTCTATTAAAATACGAAAAAATAGCGGAATTTACAAAGGATTGGGGATTGGTTGGGGAGGCAATGATTTGCTCATTCCTCACCCCCTCCTGCCCTACCCACATTGGGAGTGGTACCCATCCCGAAGGGATGGCACGTTTTGTAGAGATCCAAAGAATCCGAATTTCGATGCCGAAGGCATCGTACTTTCGCTTCCACGATCTGTACGACCCCTCGCGGGGTCGATAATGCATACCTAAACTAATCTATAAACGTTGGATGCCTTCGGCATCCCTTTTCAGAAATTGCCTGACTCGCGGCCCCTCATAATTCCTGATGAGAATTTCAAAGCGAGAGGTTGTTAACTAACCACCAGCCACTCGCCACTAACCACTGCTTTTATCACTTCCACAACACACTCACCCCATCGTACGTGTTGCCGTCACGAGGGCTGTTATCAGCTCCGCTTTCCGACGCATGATCATACCGCACGTCCAAATGGGAATAAATATACTCCACAAATGACGATTCGCTTGTCCGCTCACTGCCAAATGTAAACAGTTTCACTAACCCGGAGAGGCGCAACCCCCAGCCGGTTGTTGTATAGACTAATCCGGGTGCATCGACCGAACCGCCGCGAATCTCCACGAACTCTCCTGCGCTGATCTGCCAGCCTTTCCGAATCTGGGAATGGCCATTCCCCTCGCCCAGCACAACGTTATCAAGGATGTTGATAGCGCCGATGCCGTTCACATATTGTTGCGGGGGCGGGTTCCCGACTGGAAAACCATTTGAATCGAGCGGAGCGGAAAATAGTCGCGTCACAAGGATATCGGCAGCCTCGCGAGCAAGCTTCACGGAAAAAAGCTCCCAGGAACTTTTCCCTTTATGAAGGACTAATCCCGCTTTGTACGTTAACCCGATTGTTGCTTCGCGTGGCATCGGGTCAGCTTCGGTTGGTCCGCCATACCAAACGAACTGATCACCAAGGTTTCTTCGAGCATACCCGAAGGACAAATCAAATAGGGGGTCGATTTCTCTGTTCTCATTACGCCAGATAGAACACTGAGAGCCTGACATTTGATCGATTATTCCAATCACCGGCGCCTGGACGACCACTCCAAAATCGGTAGAGCTGACCGCCGCCTGGCCGAATCCAGTAGTAATTGGCGCGAGATCTGAGACGATGTTTTTCATCGTGTACCCGATTCCCACCTTCACAAAATAATTGAATCCGATCCCGAACGATACGTTCTTGGTGTTCTCATGGGCGTCGAACCATTCTATACCATTGCCTGTTGGACTTGTAAACGCAAATGATCCAAGATTGAGATTGGTATTGGAATAACTTACACCTACTGTCACCGGGAATGACATGAAGAGGAAATCATTCACCTTCATCCCGAGATTAACTGCGGTGGCATTTAAGTTAAGATCTGACTGCTGGAACTGAGGAAGCCACGCTATGCCCGATGGATAAAACCCTGTGGTGAGGGTGTGATCGAAGCTCTGCAGACCAAGCTGACCGGGGTTGGCAAGCACCGCCATCGGATCATCGGTAATGGTAGAACCAACAATACCGCCCATGCCGTTGCCGGTCGGGGAAGTCGTAATTTGAAGAAACGTTAGCGTTGTTTCGCCTTGTGCAAAGCAGAATTGAGAAAGGATGATGCTAAGAAGTGAACACAACAGAATCTGGCGCATATTGCTTTCCTCCATTGTAAGAAATCTTGGGATGGGAAAATATAATGGAATGAGGCGGAACAAGCAAACGGAGAGAGCTACCCCCTCTCCTCGCCTCCGGCGAGGTTTCTCCCCCTCAGAAACGAGGGGGAGAGGCGGACACGTTCGATCGCTCCGTCGATGATTCCCCTCCTCGTTTATGAGGAGGGGACACGGCGAAGCCGAGGGGTGGTGCG
>DATGFY010000243.1:0-3503 GCA_035308785.1 Bacteroidota bacterium
GGAGATTGTGTTTCCCCCCGGGGTGTTCATTACGATGATCCCTTTGCGAGTCGCCGCATCGACATCGATATTATCGACACCTGCCCCCGCCCTGCCGATAACTTTCAGGTTCTTGGCAGCCGCAATGATATCTGCTGTAACGGTCGTACCGCTACGGACTATTAGCGCATCATATTCGCCGATAACAGATTTGAGCTGATCGGGAGATAGACCGGGAGAAAGGGTAACTTCCAGATTTTCGGATTTCAATATATCGATGCATTGCTGCTCGATCGCATCGGAGAGAAGGACTTTCATTTAATTGGTATAGTGAGAAATGATGAACCAGACGGTCTTACTTGACGGCCGGTGCGGATCGGGTGAACGATTTTTGAACTGCTGCGACCCCGGCTCCGGGTTCGAACTTCCAGTTGCATTCTTCGAGAGTATATTCGATAGCTGCAATAATAGACAACGCATCGATGCGATCGTAATAGCCGAGATGTGAGATTCGGAAAATCTTGCCGGTATATTCGTCCTGACCGCCCGCGATTGTGGCGCCGTAGGTCTTCTTGAGAATGCTGTTGAACTGCTTCCACTCGACCCCTTCAGGCAGCCAAACAGGAGTAACGGCATACGAAGGATATTCGGAAAAAAGCTTCAGTCCAAGACCCTGTACCCCGGCGCGAACTGCATTCGCGAGTTCCGCGTGGCGCTGCCAAACTGCTTCTATCGTTTCCTGGCGGATCATTTCGAGGGCGGTGTCAAGTCCGATAATGAGAGAAACGGCAGGGGTCCAGGGGGTGGAATTTTCGTTGAACGATTTAACCGCTTTCCTTAGGTCGAAATAGAATTTGGGTATCGTCGATTTTTCCATTGCCGCAATTGCCCGTTTGCTTAAAGCCACAAAGGCAAGCCCCGGTGGAATCATCAATCCTTTTTGGGAGCCGGTGACGCAGGAATCGATTCCCCACTCATCGAACCGGAATTCATGGGCGCCGATTGAGGTAATACCATCGACACAGACCATCGCGGAGGAGTGCGCATTTACGTATTCAGCAATCTTCCGCACATCCGTTGCCGTACCGGTGGATGTTTCGGAATGCGTCAGTACGACCGCCTTGGCATCCGGATGTTCATCCAACGCTTTCTTGATTTGATCAAGGGTTGGAGCAACGCCCCATTGAGTCTTGACTTCGATGGGATTCATTCCATAGACGCGCGGCATTTTCACCCACCGTTCGCCGAACTTCCCCCCGTTAACCGCTATTATCGTATCTCCGGGCGAGAACAAACTCACAAATACCGCCTCCATCCCACCCGTGCCTGAGGAAGCCAGGGTAAGCACCGGCTGCGCGGTTTGGAACAAGTATTGCAGATTCTTATTCACCCGGGAAAAAATCTCGCCGAACTCAGGATTCCGATGGTGAATGATCGGCTCGGCCATTTTCAGCATCACTCGTTCGGGGACGGGAGTGGGGCCGGGAGTAAATAATCGCTTTTTAAACATGATCATTAATAACTAAACTGGTTATATTTTCTAGATTGTGAAAATTCCAAATGCCAAACGCCAAATTCCAACTAAATTCCAGTACCAAATAATCAAATGTTAAGGATCGACTCAGTTTGCGAGCTTTGCAATTATTGTTGCAAAGATGCGGATCAGTTGATCTGCTTCGCCCGTCAATGACTGCAATCGATTCCGGTACTCATCGGTATTTGTCGATTCGAGCAATCGAAGCCAATAAATCGTCTCTCGTATTTCCTTCCTGCAGATCCTAAACCGAAAGACTCTATCTTTCTTGCTTATGGCTTCATTCGCTTCGAGATAATTCGCTCCGACCGAACCGGACGACCGGACGACTTGCTTCACATATTCCGCGTTGGTAATGTTCCGGGGGAGACTCTTACATAAGGTCGCCACGTCCTTCGCAAATCTGAACGTCCTCTCATCGAGGTCGAATTTCTGCTTCTGGCCAGTGCCGCCCTGTACTACATAAGTAACCTCAATCTCTCTGAAATTCCGAGTTTTTGCCGTAGATGTATATGCTTTTCGCCCTCCTCTCTTCATTCGAATTTGGAATTTTGAGCTTTGTTGGAATTTGGCGTTTGGAATTTGAAATTTAATCGTTACTGCGCGATATTTTGCTGCGAATAGACAATCTTCCCGTTCACAATCGTCATAATGACATCGGTAGAAAGAATGTCCATGTTAGGAACCTGCATGATGTCTTTGGATAGGACGGTCAGGTCTGCCCACTTTCCGTTTTCGATGGTACCTTTGGTATCTTCCTGAAATTGCGCATAAGAGGCCCACGAAGTGAAAGCACGAGCGGCTTCCAGCCGAGTCATTTTTTGGTCGGGACGCCAGCCATCTTGCGGATAGCCGGTCTTATCACTGCGGCTCACAGCGGCGTAAAATCCCCAGAGCGGTTTGACGCTTTCGACCGGGAAATCGGATCCACCGGCAATAATCGAGCCGGTTTGCAGAATCGATCGCCACGCGTAGGCGCCAACAAGCCGGTCACGACCGAGCCGCGACTCTACCCAGTACATGTCAGAGGTCGCATGGGTTGGCTGCATGCTGGGAATAACGCCAAGCTGTGCGAAGCGCGGGATATCGCTCGGCTGCAATATCTGCGCATGCTCCACGCGCCACCGGAGCGACGGAGCACTTTTCGGAAGCGCATTTAACGCCTTTGCGTATTCATTAAGGATGATGAAGTTTCCCCTATCGCCAATGGCGTGCGTACATACCTGGAATCCGTTGTTGAGCGCCTCGACGCACGCCGAATCGATCTCACCGATGCGCATAACAGTCAAGCCGCGGTTGCCCGGATCATCACTGTACGATTCCAGTAATGCGGCGCCGCGGGAGCCGAGAGCGCCATCCATATATAATTTTATTGCACGGACGGTGAGCATTCCGTTGCCGTAATTCACTTCCTTGCCATGCTTCAGGTAATAGTCCCATGTTTCACCGGGGCCGCCGATCGCCGCATAGACACGGATAGGACATTTTCCGGCATCGATCAATCGCTTGTAAGCATTGATCGTTTGCATGTCGATACCCATATCGCCCACTTCAGTCAAACCTGCCGCCGCACATTCATCGAGCGCCATTTTGAGCCGGTCTTCGATCTCCTGATCGGTTAAGAGGGGAATGACATTCTCGACAAGATTCATGGCGTTATCCACGAGGACACCGGTGGGATTGCCTTTGGCATCGCGATAGACTTTCCCGCCATCGGGATCGGGGGTTTGGGCGGTGATTTTTGCAAGATCGAGGACGCGCTGATTTACCCACATCGCGTGGCCATCGACTCGCCGGAGGAGAACAGGGTTGTTCGGGGAAACTTTATCTAAGATCTCGTGGCCGGGAAAGGCTTTCACCTCCCAATTATTTTGGTTCCATCCGCGGCCGATAACCCATTGGTCGGCTGCAACGCGGGCAACACCCTTCGCAACCGAATCGGCAACTTCTTCAGGAGATTTTGTCTCGAACAGATCAAGCGTCATGAGGC
>DATGFY010000244.1:0-3533 GCA_035308785.1 Bacteroidota bacterium
TTGCTCTATGCTCCTTCGGGATCGTTCTACCAGTGTACGATTGCGTTTGTTGATTCGGACGGCGTGCTCGATTTCGATACCCTTGATATCGCCGGGAGCACATTCCCTTCGTGGATGAGCATTGAACAAGTCAACGGGTCAAACCCGCTCAATCCACGGCGGCTTACCGCGTTCAATTCGAAGTTGCGGTCGAAGACAATTAAGGGTGGTTTCGTAGTATATGAATGGACTCTTTCAGGTACCCCGGAACACGAAAATATAGGAGATACTGTGGTGTCGTTGAGAATTGCCGATGGCTTTGGTCAAGCCACTGTCTTGAGCTATTCTCTTCATGTCACACACCCCGACAAAGCGCCGGCATCATTCGATCTTGTCTCACCTCCAAATCTCGTTGGCGTTGTACCGGAATATCGCGTTCCATTTGTTTGGCATTCATCGGCCGATCCCGATTCAGACGACAACGTGGTCTATTATCTCACTGTTTCCGGCCCTGGACTTGATACTACTCTTGGCCCGCTCCCCGATACGTCTGCAATTGTCCCCTTGGCCGGTCTTGATACCACCTACACTTGGAATGTGAGCGCCTCGGATGGAATTCTGCTGACGCTATCCAATGAAATTGACACCATTCGAACGACGCCCTATTTATTTGCAGTGAATAACGGTTGGAATATGGTTTCGTTGCCTTTGTCGCCGCGTCTATCTGTAGTTTCAGCGATATTTCCAACCAAAATTTCTTCGGCGTTTACGTTCAGCCATGTTTATCAGCGAACTGATTCCATTCGGCATGGCGCAGGATTCTGGCTCGATTTTCGCGGCGATCAATCGTTCGGCCTTGCAGGTACGTGGAAATTCTCCGATACTGTCCGTGTCGTCAAGGGATGGAATCTTGTCGGAATGATCAGTTTGCCTTTGGATGATGGTGCTCCATATAGTATTCCGGATACTATCATACAGACGCCATTCTATGGCTTTATCAACGGCGAATATAAGTTTGCACGCAAGCTCCAACCGGGGCGAGGCTATTGGATCAATGTGAACGATACGGGCGAAATTGTATTTGCCGGAACCCCGTCAAACTCTCCGAAGACGTCGCCGAAACGGAGCGCGAGCGCCGATCTTGAATCCGTCGCCAAGTTAAATACGCTGACCTTCTCGGGGGGAGTTGCAGGTCAATCCACTCTCATGTTCGGTAATTCTGAACCCGGCATCCGTTTGGAACGGTTTTCTTTGCCTCCGCTGCCTCCGGCAGATGCTATGGATGTCCGATTTGCATCGCAGCGCAGCGTCGATCTCTTCTTCGATCGGTTCAAAACTGAGCTGCCGATATCTATTCAAATGCCAAAGGGAAATCCGCTTTCGATGGCATGGAAGATCAGTGAACCCGATAAACAGCAATATTTTCTCATCGAGAGAACCGGAAGCGAAACGAAAAAGTATCGAATGTCCGGCTCCGGTTCGATGGCAATCGATCCGTCAGGTCGAAAGCAATACTCGGTCGGAATGGCGCCGGTGCCAACGGCGTACAAGCTATATCAGAACTATCCCAATCCATTCAATCCGACGACAACGATTACGTTCGATTTGCCGATCCAGTCCGATGTTTCATTGAAGGTCTATGATATACTCGGCAAGCTCGTACGGACAATCTACGATCATGCACAGGTGGATGCCGGTACGGTACAAACTACGTTCGATGCAACAGGCCTTGCTTCAGGAATTTATTTTTATAGAATCTCCGCGGGTAAGTTTACGGAATCAAAAAAGGTGCTGCTCCTCAAATAAGAAGAACGTAATTTTTCGGAGACCAGTGCTCTTCCGTCGCAGGTCCGCTTCCCGGAAAAACCGCCGCAAGCCTCCGGCGTTTCCCGCATTTCCTTCTTGCTCTTGATAGTGAAGTGCTTTCTCACTACATTTCCTCACGCGAACCCATCGCGGCGCTCCAGTTCCAAATATGAATCGTTTTTTCGGCAAAATACGCAAATATAACAGGGCATTCGGCCTTGTCGAACAGTCTCAGATTGTTGCTTCCACTGCGGTTGTGGTGGCGATGGTGACGATTATTTCAGCTCACTTTGTCCTTCGGCAAGAATTTGGCTTGCTCGATTTTATCAGCGTAATCACTGTCGGCACCATAGGATTTGTCAGCGTAATTTTCTCGCTGAAGTACGGCCGTCAACTTGAAGAGCAGAAACGTGAACTGCAATCGCTGAACAATATTGCCGAAGCCGTTAACCATTCTGTTGAACTAAACTACGTGATGCAAAGCGCATTAAGTAAAGTGATGGAATCGATGGGCGCGGAGTGCGGATGGATCTACCTTGTGGAAAATGACCGGCTCCAAATGCATCGGCAGGCCGGGACGCAGGCGCGTTTTTTCCCCCGCGATACTTCTCTTGCAGGAGACTATTATAGCTGGGTTCGCGATCTGCTTCTCCAAAATGCGAATGCGGAGCACATCGAGCGGACGACAACTCCGGAATTTAAAGCTCTCGGCATACAAACTATTTCTTCTATTCCGCTTGAACGCCAGGGCGAATTCGCCGGTGTTTTGATCGCCGGCAGCAAGGAATCACGGAAGTCCGACGCCAAACGGCTCGCCTTGATGCAGGCGTTCGGCAATCAGATTAACATGGCTCTCCAGAATGCCTCGCTCTTTGAGCAGGTGAAACAATCCGAACAGCTCTACGCTGATCTCTACGAGCATTCCCCGGATATGTATCACAGTATCGACCCGAATGGCGTTATCATGCGGTGCAATTACACGGAGAGTCTGGTGCTCGGTTTCTCGAAGGAGGAACTTATCGGCAAGCCCGTCCTTCGCATTTATCCGCAGTCGCAACACGAAAAAGTTCGGGAGAATCTTCGAAAAATATTTGAAGAGGGAGGAGAGCTTCGGGGGGCTGAGGAACAAATCCAGCGCCGCGACGGATCCATTCTCCAGGTGAGCGTCAACACCTCCACCGTCCGCGATTCGCTTGGACGGCCAACCTTTGCCCGCGTGGTGCTTCGCGACATCACTGAACAAAAGAAATACGAAGCGCAGATTCTGCAGTCGCAAAAAATCGATAGTATCGGGAATCTTGCCGGCGGCATCGCGCACGATTTTAACAATATCCTTACGTCTATTCTCGGTTCAGCTTCGATCATGCGCCGGCGCATGAAAGACGATGACCGATGGACGAAATATGTAAGTCTCATTGAGACGGCTTCGCGCCGCGGCGCTTCGCTCACCCGCCAGCTCCTTACCTTTGCCCGCAAAGACAATCCCCACGTGCGCCTAATCGATCTTAACAACGTCATCGATGAAACGATTCGCTTGATTGAGGCCACCACACCTAAATCGATTACGATCAAAGTTACTCTTGCCACGGAGCAGGCGATTGTAGAGGCCGACGAAGGCCAGATGCAGCAAGCCATTTTGAATCTTTGCCTGAATGCTCGTGATGCAATGCCCAACGGCGGAGTGTTGTACGTTTCTTCAAAATGCGTTCACGTCGATGGACCTTCAATGCTTCAATCTCACGATGCGA
>DATGFY010000245.1:0-5834 GCA_035308785.1 Bacteroidota bacterium
TCGCCGACGCGATTACAGAATTCTATACGATGTTCCGGGAACACCGATTGCCCGTTCCCGATGAGGACATTGTGCAAAAATACGACAGGAAGTTCCTCACAGAAGAGTTGTCAAAAATCCTCGGGTTCCAGATCGATCTGATGGCCTCGTCAAAGAACGAATCGCTCGCCGTCGATTCAGCCCAATGAATATCCTAGTCATCGGTTCAGGCGCGCGCGAACATGCGATCCTCTGGAAACTGGCCCAAAGCGTCAAGAAACCAAAACTGTATTGCGCTCCCGGCAACGCCGGTACGAGCCAGGTCGCGACAAACGTATCGATCAAAGCAAACGATCTCAACGGATTGCTGAAGTTTGCAAAAGAAAAAGAGGTCGCCCTCACGATCGCAGGCCCAGAGCAGCCGCTTGTCGATGGCATTGCGGATCTTTTCCGGACAAATGGTTTGGCATTTTTTGGACCATCGCAAGAAGCCGCCGCGCTCGAAGGCAGTAAGATCTTCGCGAAAGAATTCATGGAGCGCAACGACATCCCCACCGCGCCATTCCGTTCGTTCGATGCAACGCAGTTCAAACAAGCGAAGGAGCACCTTCTCGCCCAGCCGGATGCGCCGATCGTTCTTAAAGCCGATGGACTCGCAGCAGGCAAAGGCGTTGTCGTTGCATCGGGGCGGGACGAAGCCGTTGCTGCGCTCGAAGATATGATGCAAAAGAAAATCCACGGTCGCGCCGGCGAGCGAATCGTCATCGAAGAATGTCTCGCGGGTGAAGAGGTATCGATCCTCGCGCTGACGGACGGCAGGGATTTCGTTACGCTGGTTCCATCGCAGGATCATAAAAGAATTTTCGACGGCGACAAAGGCAAGAATACCGGCGGCATGGGCGCATACGCGCCCATGCCCCGCATCTCTGAAGACATGCTCGAAGAAATTGAGACAAAAATTATTGCCCCGGTGATCGAAGGCATGTCGCAGGAAGGGCGCACCTACACCGGATGCCTGTACGCGGGATTGATGCTGACCGGCTACGGGCCGAAAGTTATCGAGTTCAATTGCCGCTTCGGCGATCCCGAAACCGAAGTTGTCCTTCCGCTTCTGGATGACGATCTCTTGGAAATCATGCTCGAAACCAGCCATGGCACGCTCAGCCACGCGAACGCGAAGATGAAAGAAGCAACCGCGGCGTGCGTCGTTCTCGCCTCGGGCGGTTATCCCGATGCGTACGAAACCGGCAAGAAAATCTCCGGACTTGAAGAAGTCCGCGCCGATTCCGATACTATAGTGTTTCACGCAGGCACCAAAACCGAAAATGGATCGGTTGTGACCGCCGGCGGCAGAGTGCTGGCAGTAACTTCCACTGCGCCGGGAAATAATTTGGAAGCCGCCATCGCGGCTGCGTATCGTTCGGTAGATAAAATCTCGTTCCAAGGAATGCAGTACCGGAAAGATATCGGAAAAAAGGGAATTCTGAATAAGGTGAATCATTGAATATTCTCGTCACCGGCGGAGCCGGATTTATCGCCTCGCAGGTCGCCGATGCGTATATCGCCGCAGGCCACAACGTTACCATCGTCGATAATTGCTCGTCGGGCAAGCAGGAAAATATCAACCCGAAGGCGACATTCATCCAGGAAGACATCCGCGATGAATCGATGCGCGAGCTGTTTGCGAGAACAAGTTTCGATATCATCAACCATCATGCAGCCCAGATGGACGTGCGCAAATCGGTCGAAGACCCTTCGTTCGATGCATCGGTGAATATCCTCGGCACCCTCAATTTGCTGGAGAACTGCAAGCGCACGGGCGTCAAGAAGGTTATCTTTGCCTCCACCGGCGGCGCAATCTACGGCGAGCAGGACTATTTCCCTGCCGATGAGCAGCATCCGGTGCGGCCTCTATCGCCCTACGGCATCTCAAAACTGGCCATCGAAAAATACCTCTTCTATTATAAACAGGTTTTTGGAATCGATCACGTCATTCTCCGCTACGCCAACGTGTATGGCCCGCGGCAGAACCCCCACGGCGAAGCGGGCGTGGTGGCAATCTTCAGCACGAAGTTGCTTGCGGGGGCGCAGCCGGTGATCAATGGCGATGGTCTCCAGACGCGCGATTACGTCTTCGTCGGAGATGTGGTGCGGGCAAATGTAAAGGCGCTCGACCTCAAAGAATCCGAAACGATCAATATCGGCACGGGAGTGGAAACGAATGTGAACGACCTATTCGAATTGATCAAAAAGCACTCCGGTTCGAATCTGCCTGCAGCCCACGCCGAAGCGAAAAAAGGCGAGCAGTTGCGGAGCGTCCTTACTGCCGCAAAGGCGAAACAGCTTTTCGGTTGGACGCCGCAGATGAATTTAGACCAGGGCATCAAAGAAACGGTAGCATACTTCCGCAACGCGAAAAGTTCTCATGGGCGCTAACGGGCAAATCACCGAACGGGTGTTCCGCGGCGACCGGGTGGCGGTTGCGCGCGCGATTTCTCTGATCGAGAACGAGCATGCCGACGCTGTCGCGCTGCTGAAGAAGATTTATCCCCGCACGGGAAATGCCTACCGCATCGGCATCACCGGCCCTCCGGGTGCGGGCAAGAGCACCATCTCGAACAAGCTCGCCAAGTATTACCGGAAGCAGGGAAAGAATGTCGGCATCATCGCTGTCGATCCGACCAGTCCGTTCACGGGCGGCGCGCTGCTCGGCGATAGAGTGCGCATGACCGATGTCGAACTCGACCAAAACGTGTTCATCCGCAGTATGGCGTCGCGCGGATCGCTCGGCGGTCTGAGCAAAAAAGCGCGCGAAGCGGCGGACGTGCTCGATGCCGCAGGATGCGAAATTATTTTGATGGAGACCGTCGGCGTGGGACAATCGGAGCTCGATATTGCCCGAGCGGCAGATACAACCGTGGTTGTGCTCGTCCCCGAGTCCGGCGATTCGATTCAGGCGATGAAAGCCGGATTGATGGAGATCGCGGATTTCTTCGTCGTGAATAAATCCGACCGCGCCGGAGCGGATCAGGCGGCGATGTCGATACGCACAGTACTGGGCCTGCGCAAGCACGGCGAAGGATGGATGCCCGACGTGGTTCAAACCGTCGCAAGCGAGGATAAGGGAATCGATATTGTTGCGGAGATGATTGGAAAACACCGTGCGTCATTGGAGAGCAGCGGAGAACTGAAGACCAAGCGTACTGAACGTGTCGCCGAGCGCATCCGCGATTTGATCGCCGAGCGGCTCCGCGTGGAGTTTTGGACTGCAGAGCGCGAACAGCGTTTAGCCGCTTCCATCAAGCATATCACGGAACAAAAGGAAACCCCGTACGATGCGGCGGAGGAGTTGTTGAAGACGTTTAAGGTTGGATAGTCGATCGGTTTGGTATTAAGCATTGCCACGATCCGCCGCGGCGGATCAGCTCGTGGATAAATTCCGCAAATGACAAGGGGCTTTAGCCCCACAATCTTTTCAAACCGTTCCACTACCTAACATTGCAATTCGCTGAATTTCGGGGTAAATTACTTAGTTACTAGGGAAACGCATGGTGTAAGGGGCTAAAGCCCCAATCCCATTTTTTTGCCGCAAACCACTCCGCCGCGGCGGACTGAAGGTCGTGGCAATTTTTTTAGGATTTAAAAAAGATTCGACTCAAAATTAATCCAAATGCCCGAAACCGACACCCTCCAACAGGTTACACCCGAATTTGAGTTCACCGACACCATGAGAATGGTGCGCGATACGGCGCGGGATTTTGCGGATAAGGAAATTCGCCCCACCATCATGAAGTACGATGAGTCGCAAGAGTTCCCTCTGGAGATCGTCAAGAAGCTGGGCGGACTCGGCTTCATGGGCGTGATCTTTCCGGAAGAGTACGGCGGCGCGGGCTTCGGCTACCTCGAATACATCACGGTCATCGAAGAGATCTCGAAAGTCGATCCGTCGATCGGGCTGACGATCGCCGCGCACAACAGTTTGTGCTCCAACCATATCTACAAATTCGGCACGGAAGCGCAGAAGAAGAAATATCTGCCGGATCTCACGACGGCGAAAATAATCGGCGCGTGGGCATTGACCGAGCCAACCTCCGGCAGCGACGCCGGCGCGATGCTCACCACCGCCCGCCGCGAAGGCGATTATTACATTCTTAACGGCAGCAAGAATTTCATCACCCACGGCTCCGTCGGGCAGGTCACCGTTGTCATGGCGGTCACCGACAAGGAAAAAGGCAAGAAGGGCATCTCCGCATTTATCGTCGATAATAATTCGCCCGGCTTCATCGTGAGCAAGAAGGAGAATAAGCTCGGCATGCGCTGCTGCGATACCTCCGCCCTCGCGTTCGATAACGTGAAGGTGCCGAAAGAAAATCTTCTGGGCCAGGAGGGCGCGGGACTTTCACAGGCGCTCACCATCCTCGATGGCGGCAGAATCAGCATCGCCTCGCTCGCGCTCGGGATTGCCCAGGGCGCGTACGAAGCGAGCGTGAAATATTCCAAAGAGCGAGTGCAATTCGGCAAGCGCATCGGCGAATTCCAGGGCATCCAATGGAAGATCGCCGATATGGCGACGCAGATCGAAGCGGCGCGGCTTCTCACCTATCGCGCAGGATATCTGAAAGATCAGGGCAAAGAAGTTGTGCTCGAATCCGCGATGGCGAAATATTTTGCCGGCGAGATCGCCGTCAGCGCGACGAACGAGGCGGTGCAGATCCACGGCGGGTACGGTTTCATCAAAGATTTTCCGGTAGAAAAATTCTACCGCGATGTCAAGTTAGTCACCATTGGCGAAGGCACGTCCGAAGTGCAAAAGATGGTTATCGCCCGGCAGCTTCTCGAAGTCCGGTAACTTCACTCTCCTCCCCCGATGGCGCAGACGCGCAGCAAAACAGAATCAGAATCACCCGCTAAAAGCACCGCGCCCAAGCTCGAACAGCTCTTGCGCGATCTTCGCGCAAAGGAAGAGATCGTCAAGCTCGGCGGCGGCAAAGCCGCAATCGAAAAACATCATTCCCGCGGAAAACTCACCGCCCGCGAGCGCATCGCAAAACTCATCGATCCCGGAAGTTCGTTCCTTGAAATCGGTTTGTTTGCTGCCTACGGCATGTACGAAGAATACGGCGGCGCGCCGTCATCGGGAACGGTGTTCGGCATCGGGAAAATTCACGGGCGCAATGTCGTCATCGTCGCGAACGACGCCACGGTAAAAGCCGGCGCGTGGTTTCCGATCACGTGCAAAAAGAATTTGCGCGCGCAGGAAATTTCGATGGAGAACCGCCTCCCGATCGTCTATCTGGTCGATTCGGCCGGCGTGTTCCTTCCGTTGCAGAGCGAGATTTTCCCCGACAAAGAACATTTCGGCAGAATTTTCCGCAATAACGCGGTGATCTCCTCGATGGGGATACCGCAGATTGCAGCAATCATGGGGCCGTGCGTTGCCGGCGGCGCGTACCTGCCGATCATGAGCGATGAAGCGCTGATCGTGAACGGAACGGGGAGTCTTTTCCTTGCGGGACCGCATCTGGTGAAAGCCGCCATCGGCGAAGAAGCAGATCTGCAGGAACTCGGCGGCGCGGACATGCACTCCGGCATCAGCGGCGTCACCGAATACAACATGCCGAACGACGATGCGTGTCTCGAAAAAATCCGATCGCTGGTCAGCAAGTTCGGACACACACCGACTGCGGGCTTCGACCGGGTCGCTACTCAAGCGCCTCGCCATGCACCAAAAGATATTTATTCCAAAATCCCCGACGACCGCTCCAAGCCGTACGAGATGCGCGACGTCCTTGCGCACATCATTGATGCCGATGGCTTCGACGAGTACAAAGCCGAATATGGCAAGACGCTCGTGA
>DATGFY010000246.1:0-6838 GCA_035308785.1 Bacteroidota bacterium
CGCTGTTTTTTTGGCGGGCCGCATACTATAATTGCGCCCCTCTCGGAGTTTATCCCCGAATGTTTCTGTCGGGGAAAAGAGAGGGGGTGGGGTGAGTTACTAAGCGGAGCGCGAGAACTCCTTTAATCTGCCAATCGTACAGTCCGAACCTTCCCCAGCGTTTGGCCGAGGAACCGTTCGCCGATCTCTGCAAATTTCGGCGTCTCGTCGCTCACAAAAAACTGGATGTTCCCGCGCATTGTACTGGGGTTTTTCAAATCGCGCTCTTCCAGCATGCGCTCTACTTCTACTGCGGCCGCTTCGCCGGTATCGATCAGCGTGATCGAATCGTCGAACACCTTCTCGATCGCCTTCCGAAGAAGCGGGTAATGCGTGCAACCGAGAATCAGCGTATCGATCTTGTGCCCTTTGAGAGGGAAGAGGTACTCGCGCGCGATCAATTCCGTTGCGTGATGTTCCAACATCCCTTCCTCGACCAGCGGAACGAAGAGCGGGCACGCTTTTGCCAGCAACAACGCCGATGGATCGGCGCGGTGAACGGCGTGTTCGTACGCGCCGCTTGCAATAGTCGCTGCTGTGCCAATGATGCCGATGCGCTTATTTCTGCTTGCGGCAACAGCCGCTACCGCCGCCGGAGCAATCATCCCGACAACCGGAACATGCGAGTGTTTCGTGACAATATCCAGCGCAACAGAAGACACCGTGTTGCATGCCACGACGATAAACTTGACGTTGTTGCCGGTGAGAAACGCCGTATCTTGCGCAGTGTATTCGCGGATCACCTGCGGCGATTTCGGACCGTACGGCACTCGCGCCGTATCGCCGAAATAGACGATATTCTCGTTCGGCAGCCGCTTCGTAAGCGCATGTACGACCGTAAGCCCCCCGATGCCGGAATCGAACACGCCTATCGGATTTGTGCGGGGCTGGTCTGCGCTCATAAGCTAAAAGAAATATAGGAAATAGCTTATGGATTCACAATTTGAAGCTATCTCGGCAGAAAATAATCGACGCGTTATCCCCTTCGCCTCCTTCGTATTGGTCATTGCGAGGCGTGACGGCGACGGAGTCGGCGGCGCAACGCGGCAATCCCGGAGACAGTATGCAGAATCTGAGCCGGCCATCTTTGTAGAGGGCGTCGTTCGTTCTTTTCTTTCCATTTTCCATTTTTTTTCGGTATAAATTTTTTATTTTTTTAAGCGCAACTCCTGTAAAAATAATTTCTTAGCTCCGAAAATTCATGCAAAATTGGGGGTGTTTTTGATGTGTTTCTAGGATCTTAAGGGTACAGTTTGCGCAAAAATGATTAGTTTACCCGACTATCTTTGGGGGCGGGCTTGCCCGACTATCTTTTAGGGCGGGTCGCCGATGACCTTCGAAATGAACTGCCTCTATGAGTATATATACACTTCCTTAGCTATATAAGCAAGAGAAAAATTACGCATGGCAAACAAAAAAAATCCCCTCTCCATTGCTGGAGAGGGGATCCGCAAACCGTCGCTTGTCTGCGCTGTTAATCCCACCTGTCGTTTCCGTGTCCACCACTCTGCTTCTTTTGTACCGGTGGATGATTGATGGTGCGGGGCGGACCCTGCGGTACGCGTTGAGGGCCGCGCTGGATCTTTCCTTGCCTATTTTGCTGAATTTGTTGCGTGCTTCGATAATCCGGGGCAACATACGGCCGGCCCATCGGCTGGATATGTTGCGTCGGGCGCGACTGTTCTTCCTGTCGAACGTTCGGTTGCGAGCCATGATTGTTCGTCGGATTATTGCCGCGCTGTTGCCCGAAATTGCGGGGTGTGCCCGTGATCTGCGGATGATAGACCGAGATCCGCTCCGAACCGCCTTCGCGCACAAAATGCTCGCCGTCGTTACGGTCGGAATTGACGATCGTAATCCGGTTGACGCGTGAATTGGTTCTCCGCTCGACGAAGTTTACATCGAGGCCAAAATTTACCACGCGGCCTCCTTCAGCATGTATGGCAAAGTTTTCCCGCGTGGAACCGTAAAACCGTTCGACCCGTTCCGGGGGTTGCACGTATTGGACAACCCGTACCGCGCAAAAATTTCTCGCAGGCACAAAATTCCAATAATGCACCGGCGCAACCCATCCGGTCGAAAATCGGATTCCTACATCGGCAGTATAGATCGCAGCAGGAGGCAGCGGCGCCCATCCGATAAAGTCATCGTTGTAACGCCAATCCACCCATGCCGGACCCCACGTATTATCGGGCAGCCATATCCATCCGTAATAGTCATCATACGACCATCTGCCGTAATGATACGTTGCCCAACCGAACGGTTCATACGAAGACCAATACCATCCGTAATCGGTCCATATCCAGCGCCCATCGAGATACGGCCGCCACCCGTACCGGACGTTATACGGCCGCCATGCATACCCGATGTTTGCATTGACCCATTCGCCATACGGTGACAGTGAGTTATAGAAGACGTCGAAACTGACGTCGTCTGCGTACGATTTCGCCGGCAAAAAACCGATTGCCAGCATCGCTCCTAATACCGCGACGATCAAATTTCGTTTCATATGTAGCCTCATGATCGATTTCATTCAATAATAATCTCTGCAAGGATGGTGCCAAAGAAAAATGGTGCAAAACCGATGGAATAACGCCATTGTTCCACTGCACTGTCTATTTTTTAGGTCGGTATGTACCATCCCCTGTCCGAAATAGAACGTGTGATTCCGAGCATTTTTTTCTCATTTTACTTGATTCTTTTCCTTAACTCATCTATATTTCATCTTATTCGTTCAACTTCAGAACGAGAGAGAATACCCTTTTTTGTGCTCAACTTGTTTCACCGACAATAATTTTTAGACCATTCTCACTACATATTAGTTCACTATTATAGGAAGGATGACAAGATGGTTCGACGAATAACGATTGTTCTGTCGCTCGTCGTGTGCGCAGCATTTCTTTCGTTCGCAGAGAACGGATTGAAGGGCGCACCGGAAGGCATATCCCCAAAACATGTTGACCTGCATTCCATCGTCCACGGCTTCGGCCCCGGCGGCGGTGTTGCGGTTCACGCACCCATGGGATACCAGACCGTAGGCGGCGCCGATGGCGATGACATTAAGAAAATAGATGAATCCCGCGACCAGATCTTGGGCGCGTCGTCCAATGGCAACAACCTTGTGCAGGCGCCGAATGCCGGAACTAGCTTTAACGCCTCCGGCCAGAACGGATGGATCCCGTACGATGCCGCTATTGCAGTCGGTCCAACCTACATCCTTGTTACAACCAACGAACAGTTTGCTATCTATACGAAAACCGGAACGCTCGTCTCTTTAACCCAGAACAATAATTTCTGGGATGGTACCCCCAGCGGCGGCTTCGATGCAAAATGTTTTTACGATGCTTCCGCCGGCCACTTCGTGATGGAAGTCGATAAGCAGACCAACTCCGCAGCCGAAATCGACGTTGCAGTTTCTCAGACATCGGATCCTACCGGAGCGTGGTGGATATACGATTTCGATTGGACCCTCGATGGCAGCACCAAGACAAGCAACTGGGGCGATTATCCGAGCCTTGGTTATGACAACAGCGCTATTTATCTCGGTGCAAACCAGTATTCATTTTCAGGTTCGTACAAGTATTCCAAAGTCCGTGTGCTGAGCAAAGCGCAGTTGTACAGCGGTGCAACTGCTACCTATACCGATTTTACAAATCTTAAGAATGCCGATGGCACTTCAGCATTCACTGTCAAAGCCGGACGTATGCTCTCCTCCAGCGCTTCGGAGTATCTCATTAACACCGAACCCGGCGGCGGAAGCTATGTTACATTATGGAGAATCGATAATGCTCCAACTGCACCTACGCTTACACGCGTCGCAACCGTGTCCGTTGCAGCCTATGGTGTCCCTCCAAGCGCCAGGCAGACGGGTGGTGGATCTGTGGCATCCGGTGATTGCCGCACGCAGGATATGGTGATGCAGAATGGCGTCGTTTACGAAGCGTTTACCGAAAGCTACGGCTCTCATAGGACTTCGGGAGATGGTTGCCGTGTCCTTGAAGTCTCAACCACGGGGACGAAATTATTCGATAACTCCTATTTTGTGAGCGGAGTTGATCGCTACTATCCGGCTGTCTCTGTCGATGCCACCGGCAATCTCTTTATGGTTTTCAGCGAATCGAGCCCAACGGAGTATGCGGCTGATTACCAGACCGGAATGAAAACAACCGAAACAGGCATTGAAACCGCCTCTTTAGTGAAGTCGGGTACCAGCAAGATCACCAGCGGCCGTTGGGGCGACTACAGTGGCATCGCCAATGATCCTTCCAATTCTGGAGCGGTGTGGGAATTCTCAGGTTGGGCCGGCTCGGGCGGCGGATGGGCGACGTGGATTAACTCTGCTTCGTTCGGCACTGCGCCGAAAACGATTAACGTGAATCCCGGATCGGAACTTGCTTCCAATAATGCAAATACTGAGCATAGCTTTGCGTTGAATGCAAACTACCCCAATCCGTTCAACCCGACGACAACGATTTCTTACTCGTTGCCCACCAGCGGCATCGCCCGCTTGACGGTGTTTGACGTCCTTGGCCGCGAAATTGCAACGCTTGCCGATGGCGAACAAGGCCAGGGAACGCATCAGGTGACATTCGATGCATCGAACCTCTCCAGCGGCGTCTATTATTATAAGCTCGAATCCGCAGGAAATGTATTGGTTCACAAGATGCTCTTGAGCAAGTAACAGATTTCATCTAGTGATTCTAAACCCCGTGAGGATGCGAGTCTTCACGGGGTTTTTTGTTTTGTGGAGCGAATCTCCGATTCGCTTTTTCAGCCTTCATTCCACATTCCCCTTAACCCCCTCCTCTCAGAGGAGAGCCAGTCCCGTCATTCAGACGGGAGAGCAGGGGGTGGTCGCCGCTTACCTAAAAAATAGCGTGTCATTCCCGCATGCTTCTGGCGGGATCCGCCCGCGGCGGACAGCGCCTTTTCTTTCAAATTAGAATAGCGCCTCCCCTTGCCCTTTTTTCCAATATTGTGTATTTTACAAAACCATGAAATTCAACCCTGAGCAATAAGTCAATGCCGGGTCGTACGCATATCGCGCGCCTCATCGCGGTAATCCTCGCGCTGAATTATTTCGCCTTCTCTGCCGAAATATTCGATCGCGAGTACGCGGAAAGCCACCCCGCTCTGCCGGGCACAATATCGATCAGCGTGCCCACGGTGACGTGGGAGACGTTCGATAAAGAAAACGCTCAGGCTGCGTTTGTGTTTGATGCGAATATTCAGTTGGCAACCATCTGCAAGCTGCCGGCGCCGCCATGCGCTCAATCTAATTCTGTCGTCCCCTCAGAGCTTGTTAGAGACAAATCTCCCCCTCGGCGTACCGCCGGCCTCATCTAATTCGTAAGTTCCCGCTCTCGGTATCTGCAGTGTCATCGCGATACCGCCGGAGCGGTAAACTTCATTTTCGTCCCGTCATGCCGATAAACAAATCGGTAATCGTTCGGCGGGCGCGAGCCATTGTGGAAATTCAGCGTTTCACGCGATTTCCGTTGCGAGAGGAGATTATGAAATTATTGAGAATTTATACAGTGATGATCTTGTTGTCCTGCGGCGCAGTTTGCGCGCAGACGGAAACAAGAACGACAATCCACGGTACCGTAACAAGCGAATCGCAGCCCCTCGCAGGGGCAGTCGTCCGAACTCTCGAGTTGAACCTGGTCACCCTATCCGATAAGAACGGTGCGTACGAATTCAAAAATATTCCACCGGGCAATTACACCGTGTTTGTGCGGATGATCGGATACGAAACAGGGAAGAAGGAGATTCAAGTCGCGGGCAAATCTGTTCGTGTCGATTTTTCTCTGGCGGTCAACCCGATCAAAGGTGAAGAGGTCGTTGTCTCTGCAACTCCTTATGCCAAAGCAGCGGACGATCTCTTTCAATCTGCCGAATCGAGAACAGGCGACGAAATGCTGAGCAATCCCGGATCGAGCTTCGCCGAACGGCTCTCCGATATCCCCGGGGTTGATGTGCGCTGGAACGGTTCATCGGCTGCCCGGCCGATCATCCGCGGTCTTTCCGATGAGCGGGTTCTGATGCTGGAGAATGGCTTGCGGACGGGCGATCTTTCGACCTTCGATCCCGCGCATGCGGTCCCGATCGAACCGAACAGCATCGATCAAGTTGACGTTATTCGCGGCCCATCCAGTATTATTTACGGACCCAATACCCTCGGCGGCCTGGTGAATGTGATGACAGACCTCGTCCCCGCGTCCGTGCAGGACGGCTTCACGGGCAGAGGACTGCTCGGCGGCAACAGTGTCTCAAGCGAATACTTCGGCGCCGCGCGCGTGAATTACGGCACCGGCGATAACGAATTCTCGCTCGGCTTCTCCGGCAATCACGGACTGAATCTGCGGGTTCCGACGACCACCTATACCGATCCGATATCCGGCAAGCTGGATACGACCGACGAGGCGCCTGCCACCTATCACAAAACCGCAAACCTCAACGCGGGATATCTGTATGATAACCACGACGAGTGGTTCGGTGTAGGATTTAAGGATTTCGCGACGACGTACGGCATCCCGGGACCCCTGCCGTATGTGTCCAAACTCGAAATCGATAAGACGCTGGGTGAATTGCACACCGGCATTCGCTTGAATAATTCGTTCGCGAAAGAACTTCGCCTATCGGCCAACTACAGCGACTTCAGTCAGGATGAACTGCCCGCCGATTCCACGGGCAATGAGACGCAGGGAAATATGTTCGATAAGAAAACGTTCAACGCGATGCTGCAGCTTCTCCACAAGCCGGTGAGCGGTTTTGAAGGCATGATCGGGCTCTGGTA
>DATGFY010000247.1:0-4745 GCA_035308785.1 Bacteroidota bacterium
AAACCATGCCGACTCTGTTGGCCGGTGGAAGGGATTCGAGCAACGGCGCGACTCCCTGTTGGCAAAAAGCTATGCGCCCAAACTCGACGCGATCATCATCGTACGGCCTGCGTGGGATTCAACCCTCATTGTTACATCGTATCACGAGTATGCAATGGTCAGGGGAGTTTCATATACGTGGCGCGGAACAAAGGTGTTGAAGCTTTCGTGCGAAACCGGGTGCTTCGATTGCGCGACGCGCACGCTCGTTCTCCATTCGCAAACCGAAGATACCACACGGCTTTACAGAACGCCGGAAAATGCAAATAACGAGGCGGCGCCGGTGTTTGGAGAATATCCGTGGATTGTTGCCGCCCGTCTTGTATCGCAGGAACTTCACGAAATTTCCGTCTGCCGCATCGAAGAAACTGCCTTGGCCCAAGAAATCATTCCCATCATTTTTCATGTCGATAAGAGCTACCGGGAGAAATTTCCCGAAGAATGGAAGATCCGCCTCCAGCGCCGTCTTCTGTACGTCAACGATATTTTCCGCCGGCAGTTCAACGTAGGTTTCGAACTTAAGGGTTTTGCAGAATGGGATTCCCGTTTCAATGTTTCGCTCGAACAGGGGCTGAATCAATTGCGTGTAGCAAATTCCCGCGACGACAGTGTTATCCATGTCGGGATCACCCTCGATAAAGGCCAAACGATGTTCTGGAAACAACGCGCGCACATCGGGCTCGCCTATGTGCTTGGCCGCCATCTCGTCATCACTGCTCAGCCATCATTTCCCGGGGCGACCGATTGGAATGCCACAGAGGAAGCGATCACGCTTTCACACGAACTCGGGCATATTTTCGGCGCGGAGCATAGTTCCGACCAATTCTCTACCATGTACCCGAACGCAGGATGGCTTTCCTACACCTTTGATGAGTTGAATACACGCATCGTCGATTCGATGAAGACGCAATTCCTCGGGATGTCAATGCGGGAGCGAACTGAACGATATCTGAGAACTCTCGCCTCGCTGAGAACCGTCAATGTCTTTAAGAATCGGATCGCCATTGTCGAGCAGTCTGCGAACTTATGGGACTATTCCAAAAGGTTCCCCGATCTTGATAATAATGGCCGCGTGAAGGGTGGCCGAGAGATCCGATTCCGTGACGAAGCATTGGCCGAAGGCATTCGCGGCTACTTGGATTATAAATCGGAGAAGTACGATAGCGCGGAAGTTCATCTCAAGAAAGCCGTGGATATCGATCCGGAATTTGGAGAAGCGCACGCTTACCTCTATCGGGTCATGCGCAAATTGGGAAGGGATGAATTAGCGTCCGCGCACCTCCGGCGGGCAAAAGATCTTAAAATGGCTTGGGTGGTCGGAGAAGAATAGGCCTTGTAATTCTTAAACTCTATGGAATTCGTTCCGATCGAGGGGGAATCTATTTATTCTCCGGCTTCGGAGGCAAATTCGTCAGCACCTTGTCAGGCACTACCCACGCATCGGGAAAGCCTTTCGTGGTGACGCTTCGTAAATATCCATCTGCCGTCGCGCGATCGAGGAAATTCCCTACTCGCACCTTGTAGTACGGCGCCTCATAGACAACGTAAACATATTCTTGCGGAAGTGCGGCCGTCAGCGTATCGCGCACTAAATTCGCATCGCCGATTTCTTTCGTGAAGAGCACCTGGATCCGGAATCCCGAAATCGTATCCGATGGCACGCGCGTATCGAGTACCGGCACCGGTTGCGCAGATGAACCATTCTTGTCGTTGTTAATGATTACCGAGGCGGGATCGTCGTACTTGGAGGGATCGAAATTATTCTCGGATGCGGAAAGAAGTTGCTTCGCATTGACCGTGTCATCCTTCTTCACATCCTCCGAACCTTTGCAGCCGATTAGCAGCAGAATGGCCGCAAGCAAAACTACCGAAAAACGAAATACACTTCCCTGATTCATATATGATTGTAACTTTGATCCTTCTGTCATTCCCGAATGTTTTTGTCGGGAATCCACGTTCTTTTCAGTTCGTTCCTCTGCACTTAGACACTATTGCACCAAGGCGCTCACGGACTCGGTAACTAGTTATGCGGCACCTCAAACACCCACGCACCCTTGTAATCATCAGGGAATTGCTGGATAAGCTGGTCGCGGAACGCCCGCGCATCATCCTTCACATCGAAATCGCCAACGGTAACTTTCGTCATGTTGGTATTGTTATCGAGGAAGACATACACGGTTTTTGAAACGCGGCCGCGGGTCATATCGGCAAGCTGGTTCGCTTTATCGGGAAGAGAAAACGCGCCGATCTGAACGGAAAACCTGCCCACCGGCATTCCGGAATTGGTCATCGGCCGGGTTTGCTGAGTCACTTGCTTCGTCTGCGGCGGCGGCTGATTATTAGAGACCGCGGTCTTCGTCGTATCGATCGTCGTCTTTACGGTGTCCGAAACCTGCTGCGCGGTATTGGATTGTTTCTGGACTGGCGGCGGACTTTTGGTCACATCGCCCTGGCCTTCGGTATCCTGCGAAGAACTGCAGCCGATGAACGCCATTAACAACAGCATGCACGTCGATAGAATGATGACTCTGCGGGTGCTCATATTTCTTCCTCGATTGTATGAGTGATCAAACATATGTATAATTCCATGTATTGAAAGAATATACAATTTTCCGATGTATAAACAAATGACACTCACCCACTAAGCACGCAACCAGATGTGTCATTCCGGCTTGCTATAATAGCGCCCCTCTCTTGGTTTTTCAAGAGAGGGGATGGGGTGAGTTCGGCAAGAGTATTGGTTGAAGCCATCCTTGTTTCCAATCCCGTTTTTTCATAACTTGGAAAAGTATGATTAATAAAAAATCGCTTCAGCGCTGTCTTCTCATCTTTTCGTGTGCAATCGGCTTTGTACTTCCGGCCATCGCCCAAAACAGCACGTTTGATTTCTTGCTCGATGACGTCGGGGCGCGCGCTGCGGCTCTTGGCGGCAGTTTCGTCTCCATGCAGAACGATCCGAACGCCATATTTTATAATCCCGGGGCGGTCGGTACGCTGGATCAACGTTCTATCTCCGTCGGATATTTCAAGCACCTCCTCGATATCAACTCCGGCTACGCAAGCTTCGGCACGCAGGTCCCCGGTTTAGGAACGATCGGCGCAGGTGTGGTCTATACAAACTACGGCCAGTTTATCCAGACCGGGCCTGAAGGAGAGAACCTCGGAACATTCAGCGCAGGCGAAATCGCAATGGGAGTCGATTACAGCGCCGAGCTTGCCGAAGGACTTCATTACGGCATCGGCGCAAAGTTTATTTATTCATCGATTGCCGGTTATTCCTCCACCGGTGCCGCGCTCGATTTCGGAATTCATTACGTTGCGCTTCCCAATCGTATCATCCTCGGCGCAAGTTTGATGAACCTCGGCACGCAGATCAATCCGTACGTCACCACGCGCGAGCAACTGCCGCTCGATCTCAAAGCCGGCGCGGCCCTGATGCCCGAACATCTTCCCGCAACGATCTATATCGATTTCCATCGCCTGAATGAAACGCAGGATAACCTGATCGATCACCTCAGGGGATATTCGATTGGCGTGGAATTTACCACAAGCCCGAACCTGCAACTGAGAGGCGGCTACAATAATGCGGAGCGGAAAGATTTGCAAATCACCGATAGCGCCGACCTCGCCGGGTTTTCCCTCGGCTTCGGCATCACCACCGGCATCTACAAATTCGATTACGCGTTTAATTCCTTAGGCAAGATTGGCGCGCTGCACCGCATTTCGTTGGGATTGAATATTTAACCTACCCCCGTCATGCCGAACTGGTTTCGGCATCTATCTTTTCGTTCCCACGCTCCCGTTATTGTTCGCCTGGTGATGCCTCGCCAACTTAATTTTACGCAACAACACCATATTGCCACGACCTTCAGGTCGTGGAAAGAAATTCAAAAAGTATTATGGGGCTTTAGCCCCCAACGTTGCTACTTCCCCCCCAACATCTTCTCCACCCCAAGCTGGCTCACGTAAAACAGCAGCATCCCCGCAAACACCACAATCGGCGTGATGCGGTTGCCAGAACGATTGACCTCAGGGATCAGATCGCTTGCGCCAACATATGTCGCGGCGCCAGCAGATAATGCGAATGCGATGCCGAGGAAATTCGCATTGATTGTTGTGATAAAGAGAATCACGATCACGCCAACGAGAGTTGAAGCCCCCACAAGGATCGAAGCCAGCAGCGCCCGCCCGCGCGATTGACGCGCCGATAGTGCTATCGATGCGATGGTGAGGCCTTCCGGAATCTTGTGCAAGAGAACGGCGAAGAATATCAGCACGCCCAGCGCAAAATTGAATTGCATCCCGGCCGAGATCGATATGCCGTCGAAGAATGCGTGAATCAATAGCCCAACAAAAGCCGAAGTGCTCGCCACCCGCGAAACCATCACCTCGGAATGTGTTTCCTCGCCGAAGTGCAAATGCGTGACCACCGTGTGCTCGAAGAAATGCAGCATCCCATAGCCGATAACGATATAGAGCGACGCGATAGCGCCGAGGTGTTTCAAACTTTCCGGGATGAGCTCAAAAAAGACTAAGGCAAGAATGAATCCTGCGCCGAGTGCGAGCAAGTATTCCTGAATCTTGCGCGGCCACTCGGTCTTGTAAACGACTAAGACGCCGCCGAGGATCTCTGCCGCCGCTGCAATGACCCCAAAGAGAAGCGTATTCATTGGCCGTACGGGTGCAAAAGGTATTTCTGCGCTGTG
>DATGFY010000248.1:0-2287 GCA_035308785.1 Bacteroidota bacterium
ATATCGGAATTCATAAATACTTCGCGGATGCGGTTGCTGCGATAGAATTCCGATTTGCGAGCTCCCGCCTCGTATATTGCTTCTTGTGAATACCGCTGCTTGGGGTTTGCGGTCCCGATTGCAAGGATGGCGGGGTTGATGGATGCTGTTTTCATGCGGCAACGTGTGCTTGTTGGAGTTGATCGCGGTATGCCTCTTTGAATCGCGCGAGATAATCTTGTACCGGGATCAGTGCCGTAAACTGCATCAACTCCGTTCGTACCTTGGAAATGTTGGGAAGCCCGGAGAGATAGCCGGCATAATGTTTGCGGAATTCGATAACACCGCGGCGTTCGCCTTTATATCGGACGGATAAGCGCAGATGCTCGAACAACAACTCTATGCGTTCTTCAAACGTGGGTTTCGGGAGAAGCTCTCCCGTCGCTAAAAAATGCTTTACCTCGCGGAAGATCCACGGATCGTGGATGGCACCCCGTGCAATCATCACGCCATCGCAACCGGTTTTATCGAATGCCTCCTTTGCGGCTTGAGGTGAAATAATTCCGCCGTTGACGATGATGGGGATTGATACAGCGGCCTTGACCGCGGGTATCCATGAATAATCGGGCTCGCCCTGATGTCCCTGAGCACGGGTGCGGCAGTGGATCGTAAGCGCTTGTGCGCCTGAGGATTCGATCATCTTCGCAATTTCAACGATATTGATCGAATGGGAATCCCAGCCAAGTCTGGTCTTCACCGTCACAGGAATATTGACCGATTTAACCACCGACGATACGATTGCGCACATTCTTGGCGGATCGAGAAGAAGGGACGCACCCGCGCCTTGCCCAACGACATTTTTTACCCAACAACCACAATTGATATCGATAATATCGGGATGAAGCTCCTCTGCCATTCGTGCCCCTTGTTCCATCGATTGCTCGCCGCCTCCGTAGATTTGGATTCCAAAGGGTCGCTCTTCTTCGAGGAAAACCATTTTTTGTTTGGTCTTTTCTGAGTTGCGAATAAGCCCTTCCGAATTCACGAATTCGGTATAAACGATATCTGCCCCCAACCGTTTGCAGATCAGCCGAAACGCAATATCGGTGACATCTTCCATGGGTGCCAGCAAAACCGCCTGTGGCGGCAACGAAAACGTCTTAACGGGCTGCATTTGGAGAGAATTCTGAAAACATAATCTGTAATTTACTGAAAAAGGCGGAAGGGAACAATACAGCCAATATTCGGCTTACGTGCGGGTTTTGTAGAGGGTATTGATGATATTGAGAAGACTGGAGAGGAGATTGTTCGGGACTTTTCTTGCGAACCGATTATAGCGAAACATGTCGTTGAATAATTCCTTCGAATCATTCCGCGATGTGAGTTCGATCTGCTTCAAGAAGGCAAAGTTTTGTGTTGTAATGATGGTCTCCGGCAATTGGTAGCCCAATAATGAGTGACCAACAAGCTGAGAAAGAAAAAGAGTGGATGCCATCAAACGGTCGTGTTCTGCAGGAGTCATTTCGAACACATTCAGCCCTGCCTTGCGGAGAATACTGTGAATCACGGCGATTCGGCGCCGGGAAAGCGAACCTTGACACAAAATGATATTTCGACCTTTAAGCGATTCCGACGCGCTCACGGGACCGAAGAGCGGGTGCATTCCAACAAAAGAAGTGTGCTTGGGGAGATATTTCTTCATCCATTTCAAGGGTTGCTCCTTGACGGAGCATACATCGGATACTATGGCGTCCTTCCTCACATACGCTGAAATCCTTTGGAGAAGGGCGGGCAATCGATTGATTGGCACCGCAAGGATGACTATCCGTTTCGCTGCGGCAATTTCGATTGGGACCGCTGTGATATTATGTCCGCTGATATGCGGCTTCTTCAGGTCAGCTACAAATACCTTAGCGTGCTTCTTTAGGTGGGAGGCAGCGAGCTTCCCGAACCTTCCATACCCGATTATTGCAACTTCTTCAATCATACAGTCTTTTGTACTGCACGGGAATGTTCAAAGATCGCTTCAAAGATTATCTTGATAAACTCGGGATCAAGATCGGCTTCCCCGGCCAGAGCAAGCTGTTTGCGAATGATCTGCTCCTCCCGCTTCGGATCGAGCACGACCACCTTGTTTTGTTTCTTCCACCGCCCAACTTCACGGACAAGTTCTTGGCGCCTACTCAACAGGATGAGAAACATTTCATCCAGCAGATCGATTTCCTGTCGAATTCGTTTGACGTTTGTTTCATTGGTCAGCAAGTTTTGCCGCATTAAATGATCGGCAATAACGAGTGCAATCATCGAT
>DATGFY010000249.1:0-5629 GCA_035308785.1 Bacteroidota bacterium
GTAACCGACATGGTCTATGAGGTCGAGAGTCATCTTGTGATCGTCTTCGGTTTCGCTCGGGAAGCCGGCGATGATATCGGTGGAAAGATTGGCTTCTGGCATGGCCGCACGGATCTTGCCGAGAAGATTAAGATAATGCTCGCGCGTATATGTGCGGTTCATCTTTTCCAGAATGCGATCGGAACCCGATTGAACGGGCAAGTGGATGAATTTGCAGATATTCTTGTGGCCGGAGATCGTTTCGATCAGTTTATCGGACATGTCCTGCGGATGCGAGGTCGTGAAACGAACACGGATGCGAGAATCAACCTCGGCGACTAATTGCAGTAGATCGGAAAAATCATTTTGGCCGTCGCGGAAGGAGTTCACATTCTGGCCGAGGAGCGTTACTTCGCGGAAACCTTGCGCGGAGAGCTGTTCGACTTCGGCGACAACGCTTGCGACGGTGCGGCTTCGTTCGCGGCCGCGCGTAAACGGGACAACACAGAATGTGCAAAACTTATCGCATCCCCGCATCACCGAAATCCACGCGCTAACACCGCTTGTCCGTAACGGGAGAACGTCGTCGTATGTTTCCACGCGGGAAAGCTGAACTGCGATTCCTTTTTCGCCGTGCCACGCGTTGTAAAGCAACTCCGGAACTTTGCGGTACTCATCCGGCCCAACAATGATATCGACAGCTTGCCCTACGCCGTTCGCGCGTTCGCCGGTAATTTTCGATCGGAGCCGCTCTGCCATGCAGCCCATCACCCCGATGACAATCTCCGGCCGTTTTTTCTTCAGTTTCTTGAACTCACCTAGCCGTCCATAAATGCGCTGCTCGGCATTTTCCCGGACGCTGCAGGTGTTCACGAAAATTACATCGGCTTGTTCAATTGAGGTGGTAAACTCGTATTCCTCCTTTGCCAAAAGGCCCTGCACAACCTCGGTATCTGCGATGTTCATCTGGCAGCCGTAGGTTTCTACATAGACTTTCTTGGGCTTTGGCGCTTTTACGATCATGTTAGTAAAATACGGAAAAAATGGCAGATTTACAATGGATTCAAGGAAAGATTAACGATTATTAATGATTCATGGCAGTTTTTGATGGTTTTGAATGTGATGGAGTTGACAATACGGCAGGAAATATAATAACCCTCTCCCCTCCCCATCTTCCTTTGAAAGACGGCGCATCCCCTCTCCCAACCGGGAGAGGGGAACCGCCTTTCGAAAATATTTGTAGAAATTTTTTTCGAACTTGCTCATTAACCCAAGTTAGAGTATTTTATTCCAGCATTACCTCACTTCCATCTTATGTCACAGACAAACCTCCTCGAATCGATCCGCCAAAAGGCCACGGCCGCGCAACGCACAGTCGTTCTTCCCGATGCAACGGATGAACGGGCAATCAAAGCGGCACGGATTCTTACCGACGAAAAGATTGTAAGGATTATTCTTGTCGGCGACTCAAGCAAAATCAGGAACCAAGCAACTGCCGCAAAAATAAATCTTGCCGGAATCGATATTGTCGATCCCGCGGCATCGGATCACCTGAAATCGTTTGTCGCCGAGTTTATGGAAATACGAAAAACCAAAGGCATTACCGAAACCGAGGCGCGCACGACAATGTTGAACCCGCTCTTTTTCGGCGCGATGATGGTGCGCAATGGGATGGCAAATGGCAACGTTGCGGGGTCGCTTTCAATAACAGGCGACGTCCTACGCGCGGGAATTCAGGTGATTGGAATGAAGGAAGGAGTGACAATTGTTTCAAGCTTTTTTCTGATGGTATTTCCGCAAAAGGTTTATACCTTTGCCGATTGCGCCGTGGTGCCCGACCCCAATGCCGAGCAGCTCGCGCAAATTGCCATCGAATCGGCGTCCAATCATTTCAAACTTACCGGCGAAACGCCGCGCGTGGCAATGCTGTCGTTTTCAACAAAAGGCAGCGCGAAACATCCGTTTATCGACAAGGTAAGAGAGGCAACAGAGATTGCGAAACGGAAGAAACCCGATCTGATATTGGACGGCGAATTGCAGCTCGACGCAGCGATTGTACCGAAAGTTGCCGCCTCAAAATCTCCCGGGAGCCCGGTTGGCGGGAATGCAAATGTGCTCATTTTCCCCGATCTCGATGCGGGAAATATATCGTACAAACTTGCTCAACGGCTGGGAGGCGCGGAGGCGATCGGGCCAATTGTTCAGGGGCTCAACAAACCGGCGTTCGATCTTTCACGAGGATGCAGCGTGGAGGATATTGTGAATACGGTTGCGATAAATTGTGTGATTTAAAATTCAACCGTCATTGCGAACGCAGCGAGGCAGTCTCCCAGTCAGTTTGCACACATACCGAGATTGCTTCGTCACTTCGTTCCTCGCAATGACTATTTATTCACGGCAAACAAATCTTTCCCAGCACCGTTCTCTTCTTCGCCCCGGTAGCTCCGGGAACATTTGCAGGATTGCCGTGGATGGCTTCGTTTGCAAGCACTGCAAAACACACCGCTTCCTTTGCGTCGGAGGAGACGCCGAATTCATCAATCGTCCGCACAAGTACCCCACCGAAGTATCGTTTTAACGCATCCATCAGGTAGGCATTGTGGATTCCTCCCCCGCTAACAATTAATTCCATAATCCGCGTTTTCACGAATGATTTATAAGCGCGGTAAATCGACAATGCAGTAAATTCCGTAAGTGTCGCGATGATGTCTTGCTTGGGCACTTTTGAATACCCTCTGACTGATCGAATGAAATACACTTCTCCAAACATTTCTCTTCCGGTCGATTTTGGCGGCTTCTGAGATAAATACCGATGGGCAGAAAGTTTCGAAAGAAGTCCGGGAATAATTACTCCCGTTTGCGCAATAGCTCCCCCCTCATCGAACCCCTTCTTATAGAATTGCTGCATGGCAAGATCGATGAGCATGTTTCCGGGACCGGTATCGAACGCAGAGAGGTCTTCAAGCCGGCAATTTTTCGGAAGAACTGTCATATTGGCGATGCCGCCGATATTTAATAAGATGCGGGAGACTTTTGTGGAACGAAACAGGAGATAATCGACATACGGCACGAGCGGCGCGCCCGAACCTCCGACGGCAATATCGGCCACGCGGAAATCACCGACCGTTGGGATGCCCGTCCGCTTGGCGATCACCGCCGGATCGCCGATTTGCAGAGTCCCGCGAATCTGTTTGCCGAATAATTTCTTTATCTCGGGCAGGTGGCATATCGTTTGACCGTGCGAGCCGATAAGATCGATATCGGTGAGGCGCACGCCGGCTTTTTTGGCGATTCCTTTGGCTGCATCGGCGAAGAGTTCTCCAACGAGCATGTTCAGCCGGACGATGTTATCCAGCCGGGCGGTTTTGGAATCGGAATTTTCCAGGAGGAATTTCTTGAAGCCGCGAGGATAGGAGAAGGTTCGGAAGGCAATTTGCCGAACTTTGGTCGATGTTCCGCTGCCGCGGACACCGACCACGGCTGCATCGATGCCATCGGCGGAGGTGCCGGACATGAGACCGATGATGAGGGTTTCGTTATGGGGATTAGGCATTCATATTTGAAAGAAAAGGCGCTGGATTCCCGCCAGAAACATGCGGGAATGACACTTTAAAAAGCGAATCGGAGATTCGCCCCACATTAAAAAAGTTTGTATATTTATTTCATGAAAAAGAAAACTACTACCCCGAAATCGCCGATTCAATCAAAACAACGGGTGCTCGTTGGCGCGCACCAATCAATCGCGGGCGGAATGCATAAGGCATTCGAACTCGGTGAATCGATCGGCCAAACGGCGCTTCAGGTCTTCACCAAAAGCCCGAACCAGTGGTATGCCAAGCCGATTACCGATGAAGATATTGCAAACTACAAATCCGCGCAATCGAAAGCAAACATGGATCCCGTGGTTGCGCACGCCTGTTACCTCATTAATATGTGTGCGTCGAACAAGGATATCCTCAAAAAATCCCGCGAGGGCTATCTCGACGAATTGAAGCGGTGCGAAGCAGTAGGAATCCCCTATCTCAATTTTCACCCCGGCGGCCACATGGGTCAGGGCGAAGAGACAGGCATCAAGCTAATCATTGAAACGCTCAATTTCGCTCACGAAAAGACCAAGGGTTACAAAACCAAGAGCGTGCTGGAGACGACCGCAGGCCAGGGCACCGCAATCGGCTATAAGTTTGAACATCTCCGCGACATCATCGATGGAGTCGATGAGCCCGACCGCATGGCCGTGTGCATCGATACGTGCCACATCTTTGCGGCAGGATACGATATTTCGAACAAAAGGGCGTACGAGAAAACGATGAAGGAATTCGACGATATCATCGGCCTCGATCGTTTGGTTGCGATCCACGCGAACGATTCAATGAAAGAACTTGGCTCGAAACGCGACCGGCACGAACATATCGGCAAAGGATTTATCGGCCTCGATGGCTTCGCCTGCATTATGCGCGATAAACGGCTGGCGCACATTCCGAAAATCCTTGAGACGCACAAAGAGCCGGATTTAAAACTAGACAAGAAAAATATGTCGGTGCTGCTCTCTTTGATGTAGGACGAAGATGGAGGGACGAAGGTTGAAGGGGAAAGAACGCAATTCTGCATTATCTTTCGTCTCACGTCTTACTCCGCCGCGGGCGGATCACGTCTTCCGCTTCTCACAACAATGATTCAAACCCCGGAAACTGCTACGCTCAAAAATCTTCTCCTCGAGTACACGAGGGAGGGAGAACTGTATCGCGATTTGGGCGGCGGGAAGCTTGAATGTTTCGCGTGCGGGCACCGGTGCATTTTAGGTGAAGGCCGCGATGGCATCTGCCGCGTGCGGTTTAACCGCGGAGGCAAGCTCCTTGTGCCGTGGGGATATTTCGGCGGGGTGCAATTAGACCCGGTCGAGAAGAAACCATTCTTTCATGCGCTGCCGGGAAGTTTGGCAATGAGTTTCGGGATGCTCGGCTGCGATTATCATTGCGGCTATTGCCAGAATTGGGTCACCTCGCAGGCGCTCCGCGACCCCGAAGCGATCTCCCCTCCCGATCTGATGACCCCGCAAGAATTTATCGATCTCGCCAAACGGCGCGGTGCAAAAATCGTGACGAGCACCTATAATGAACCGCTGATCACGAGCGAATGGGCTGTCGAGATATTCAAAATTGCGAAGGCGAACGGCCTCGTGACATCGTACGTCTCGAACGGCAACGGCACACCGGAAGTCATCGACTATATTAAGCCGTACGTCGATTTATACAAGGTCGATCTGAAGGGATTCGACGACAAACATTATCGGTCGCTGGGCGGCGTGCTCCAGCGCGTGCTTGACACCATCCAATTAATCCACGAAAAGAAGTTCTGGTTAGAGGTAGTCACCCTGCTCATTCCCGGCTTCAACGATTCCGATAAGGAAATTACCGAAATCGCGCGGTTCCTCGCATCGGTATCGCCGAATATTCCGTGGCACGTCACGGCGTTCCATTCCGATTACAAAATGATGGAAACGGACAATACCCCAACCGAAACGCTGCTCCGCGCAGCAAGGATCGGCCAAGAGGCGGGATTGCATTTCGTCTATGCGGGGAACATTCCCGGACGGGTGGGAGATTTCGAGAACACCTACTGCCCTTCTTGTAAAGAATTGCTCATCGAACGG
>DATGFY010000250.1:0-4852 GCA_035308785.1 Bacteroidota bacterium
GTGTCGGGTTGATTTTCGGAAGATACAACAACGCTTGGGCTAAAATCGTTTCGCAATTGCCCCCGCACGGCGGAGGTGTTATTCCCGTTTGTCATCCTGTCTGCCACAGGCGGATTGTTTCGGGATCTAGCGGGAATCCCCGCCCGAACGTACCGTTCGGTACGGGCAGGCACGTTCTCTTGCTTCTCTTTTAATGTAGAGTGAATTCTGCGAAATTGCAAGAAGGCAACTCACCCCCCCGTCCTAAGAGCTGGCCGGGCAAGCCTGCCCCCCTCTCTCAAGATAGAGGGGGAGAAAGGCGGGATAAGCTAAATGGTAGTTTGTGTACTTGATTCTGTGATATAAATGTATTATATTATATAAAGGCATTAGCGACGGCGGTTCGGGACGGTGATCTAAAAATATGGACGCAATGATACGAAGTCGGGAACAAGAACCTTTAAAGATTGCGGAACGGTAACAGATTTCAAGGAAAATACGAGTGCAAATTTCGAGACGGTGTAAATGCAGAGGCGACAATGGGTTGCGGGCAAAGATGCCAAAAAGTGTGCGAAATACCCCTATTTTTTACGGGAAAAAATGAGGTTAAAGGTTTAATAATACAGAGATTACACCACGATGAAAAAGATGTTATTTTTTTTGGGGGAGGTCGGGAGTGGAACTCCCTCCCAGCTTAAGGAGGGAGCGGTCGGGGGAGAAGAGAAGCGACGGGGACGCGGAGCGTCCCAAAGCGCATTCCCACGCCCGCCCCAAATAATAGTCGGGCAAGCGGGAGCGTGGGAACGAGATGTGATGGGGCTAAAGCCCCCATTCACTAGTACTAGAATATATCCACGAGCTGAAGCTCGTGGCAATGCTTACGAACAAATTGCTTAACAGTACCTTTGCCTCGGTTCCCCCAAATTCGTATATTTCTCCATGGTTTACCTCTCTCCTCGTCAGAGAATCCTTAAAGCGGCAGGGGCGCTTGCGCTTTTGCTCGCGCTTGCGCAAACAGCGTTCGCCCAATCCACTGCGGGCAGCGATGCGACTGCGGAGCCGCGTTACCTTATCGATGTGCCGACTGCGGGGATGCTTGCCAACCGCACGATGATCGTCGATCTGAATTATTTTCAAGATGGCGGCGTGCTTGCGGGGATGTCGGTGGGGTTGTTTAACCGGCTGCTGATCGGGGCGTCGTTTGGCGGGACCAATTTGGTGGGCGTGCAGGCGCCGCAATGGAACAAGAACCCGGGATGGAACGTCAAGCTGCGGCTGATGGAAGAATCGATCATGATGCCGGCAATCGCGCTCGGGTTCGATTCGCAGGGGAAGGATGGGTATATCGATTCGGCGGGACGGTACACGATTAAATCGACGGGGTTTTATGCCGTGGGCAGCAAGAATTTTCTATGCCTCGGGTTTCTCGCTATCTCCGGCGGGCTCAATTATAGCTTAGAAGATGCCGACCAGAACAAGAACATCAACGGCTTCGTCGGCGTGGAGAAAACCATCGGACCGTTTATTTCTGCCATCGGCGAGTACAATGCGGCGTGGAACGATCAATCACATCAATCGTTGGGGCGGGGGAGAGGGTATATTAATTTGGGCGTGCGGAGTTCGTTCGGGAATGGGTTTACGATTGGGTTGAATTTGAAAGACGTGCTTCGGAACCAACAGGATATTTCGATCGGGAATAGGACGTTGCAGTTGGAGTATATACGGTCGTTTTAGAAAAGCGGTGGATGGTGAATGGAAAAGCAAATGCCTGTCATTCTGAGCGAGAGCGAAGAATCTCCAGCGGTTCGTTATTCACTATGGTAGGAGATGCTTCTCCGCCACGGCGGATCGTTCAGCATGACAACCCTCATGGTTTTGGCATTCCTGAGCACGATCTGTTGTGGGCGGAGTTAAGATTGCCACGTTGCCCCGATTCTTGCGAATCGGCGCTTCTCGCAATGACAACCCTCAAGGCTGCGTCATCCTGAGCCCCCGATAGAAACATTCGAGGGTAAACTCCGCGAAGGATCTCCGGTTGTTCGGTCTAGACAGGCGTGGGAGATTCTTCACTTCGCTTTGCTTCATTCAGAATGACCCCTCCTTGGGTTTGACGATAATCAGGAGGTGTAGCAATTTCAGGACAGATTGGGGGTTTCCTGTGTCAGAATGTACCCAAGCCCCAATCGAAAGCTCAAAATTAATCTAAAAACCGTTGATTTTGGTCTAATTTAAGGATAGATTGAGAGCGTAAAAGTAATTATTGTGGCACCATAGTTGTTAGATATATGGTGTAAGTCCACCAAGACAAGTAAGGAATAGGTTATGAAAACGAATTTGAAACTGACGACCCTTTTTGGCGCAGCCGCTTTGGCGGTTCTGATGCTCTCCGGCTGTTACACGCGGCTTGAAACCACGCGAGATGACGATGGCTACGGTAACGGTACCCCGGCCAACGGAAATACCTATGGCTACGTTCAGCCTGATAATAATCCGTACGATACGACGCATACGGTCGATACGACCTACAATCAAAATGGGCAGAATGGGCAGCAGTACGGCGGCGGCTATTACGGCGATGGATATTCATCGTATCCGTACGGCGCCAGCTACTATTATCCGCCCTATTATAGCGCGGCGTTTGCGTTCGGCGCATTTTACGATCCGTGGTTCTACAGCGGATATTATTCTCCGTACTATTATAATCCGCCGTATGCGTATTATCCGTATCGCGGTTATGGGCGTTACTATGGATATGGCGGCGGGTACGGATACGGTTACCGGAACGGGTATGCCAACGGATACAATGGCGGCGGCAACAGGCAGTTCGGCGAAAACCGCGGCGGTTCCACTTCGCCTTCATCGGGTTACAGCGCTGGCGGCGGTGGATATGTCACGCCAAGCTACGGCAGCCAGCCCACAGGCGGTTACGGTGGAATCGGCACAGCAACCGGAATCTCCAACGGACGTACAGGAAGTAATCGCACGGGCTCGGCGAGCAACACGGGCACGCGCATAGGCGGCAACCGCACAGGAAGCCGTGGGCTGGTACCGGTATATCGGAACGGCCAGCGCCCGGGTTCGAACCGCGGCAGTTATGCTCCTCAACAGATTCAGCGGCAGGGCCCGCCTTCGGGCGGCAATCGTTCGATGCCCAGCCGCGGTTCAGGCAATTCAGCGCCCTCGCATCCCTCAGGCGGCGGCGGTGGTCGCAGCAGCGGCGGTGGTTCGCGCGGCGGCGGCGGCAGACGCTAAGTCAATTTATTTTATCGATCATTTTAATTTGAGTGGATATGAATAAGATTCTCTCCCGGTTACTCTGTGTCCCCGCGCTGGTTTTCGCACTCTCTTCGTTTTCCTTCTCCCAATCTGCCGATGATGCGCTAAGGTTATCGACGCCGGGATTGGGAGTTGGCGCACGCTCAACTGGCTTGGCCGGAGCGTTTACCGGAGTGGCAAGCGATTATTCCGCCATCTTTTCCAATCCGGCAGGACTTGCACAGATGAGCCATAACGAATTTTCGCTCGGCCTCGAAAGTTTTAGCTACAACAATTCGAGCACGTTCCTTGGGAATCCCGGATCGGCTTCGAACAGTTCGACGGATTTGAATACGCTTGGCATGGTGTATCAGATTCCGACCGAACGCGGCAGTTTGGTTCTTGCGCTCGGATTCAATCGACAATCCGATTTCACCACTGCGCTCGTGTTCAATGCGTTCAATCCATCGAGCAGCATCATTCCGAATTTGGCGCAGACCGATCCGAACCTCGCCTATCAATTGTATCTCACCGGTCAAAACGGCTATACGCCCTTCCGCGACAGCTTGCAGCAGCGCGGCAATGTGCTTGAAGGCGGCGGCGTCAATAACTGGTCGGCGGCGATTGCTGCAGAGGCGGCGCGCAATTTGTATGTCGGGGTGACCGTGACGTTTATTTCCGGATCATATTCCTACGCGCGAGATTACAACGAAATCGATACGCTCGACAAATACAATGTTGCCAATTACGATACCAACTTTGCGCTCTCATCGCTTAACCTCAGCCAATCGATCAACAGCGAACTTTCCGGATTTACCGCGACGCTGGGAATGTTGTACAAGTTCGGCAACAAGAGCCGCTTCGGGCTCAGCGTAAAACTTCCGACGTGGTACAGCGTGCGCGAGAATTACGATACCTTTGGAACAAGCGTGTTCGATGTTCCGGATACCGCGGGAAATTATTCGTACACGTACGATTCTCCGTTCTCTCAGCGGTACGATGTTACCTCGCCGTTCGTGTTTAGCGCGGGAGCGTCGACAGATATCGCGGACCTCATGATTGCCGCCTCCGCAGATTATACCGATTGGACGCAGATGAGTTTCTCGAGCCAGGATTTCGACGTCTCTCAGCTCAATGCGAATATCAAAAATACGTTCCAATCGACGTTGAACCTGCACATTGGCGCAGAGTACGATGTAGCCAGCATTACCGATTTCGGTCTCCGCTTGCGCGGCGGTTACGCGTATCTGCCTTCACCGTACAAGGGCGATCCATCGTCATTTTCTCAGAAGTACATTACCGGCGGCATAGGCTTGATCTTCGAGGACGCGATCGGGCTTAACTTTAGTTACGTCCACGGCACATGGGATACATATCATGTGAACTATTCAGTCATCTCTGCGCAGCCGAATATTTATAATCCGGTTCCGCCGGATCCCAAAACGTTGGAATCGATTACGCAGAACACGATCATGGGAACACTAACCTATCGGTTCTAAATTCTCGCATCAGTGTTGTTAAGAACAAAAGGAGCTCTTCGGAGCTCCTTTTGTGTTCTATGGACCAAGGAACATTCGGGGTAGGGGCACGTGCAACGTGCCCCTACGCCAGAATGGAG